>JALTDM010000095.1 GCA_027074135.1 Bacteroidales bacterium | reverse complement strand
ATGTTTGAATAGTTGAAGGTCAATCAAAACGTTCGAATTTCAATTATATAGAATTTATCAAGGATGAAATAGTATTAGTTAAAAATACAAAAAATAAAATCTACAAAAAACAAGAAATTTCACTTAATGAATTAAAGAACATACCATTAGTTATAAGAGAAGAAGGTTCGGGTACTTTGGAAGTTATTTTTTATCATTTAAAGAAAAAAGGTATTGGTTTAAAAGATTTAAATATAGAAATAAGACTAGGAAGTACAGAGGGTATTAAAAATTACATATTGAAATCCAATAGCTTTGCCTTATTATCCATACACAGTATTTTAGATGAATTGAAAAAAAATGAATTAACTGTAATTGATGTGAAAAACTTGGAAATAATAAGACATTTTAACTTTATTTCACTTACAGGTCATCAAGATCCATTAACAGATATTTTTATAAAATTTGCCGCTAATTATAACTTTTAGTTATTCGCCATAAAAATTTTTCATCAAACGTCTACGCTTTTTTTACATTACTTTGTGTAAAACAAAAAACAATATAAAAATGTGGTCATTTATTTTAATACTTATTTTAGGCTCTTTATTCGGAATTATTATTCAATATGCTGAATTAAACAAATTTGATGTTATCAGTAGTCAATCTCAACTTAAAAACAACACAATAATCAAAACCATTCTTCTTACAATAGGAGTAGGTTCTATATTACTTAGCGTTATAATAGGATTGGGGTTAGCAAGTTTTCATATAAAGCCGCTTATATTAAGTGGCGTGGTTGTAGGTGGACTCTTATTTGGAATAGGTATGGCTATTTTAGGATATTGTCCCGGTACGATGGCAGTTTCAGTTGGTGAAGGTTCTTTAGATGCTCTTATCGGAATAATTGGTGGTTTGGTAAGTGGATTTATTTTTACAATAATTTATCCACATATACATTGGTTAATTGGTACTAATTTCGGCAAAGTATCTTTATTCTCATTATTAGAACACCATAAATTTATTTACTATTTGCTTGTAATTATAACAGGTATTTTTCTCATTTGGTTATCATTTGCCATAAGTAAAGACAAATTCAAGAGAAACAAAAAATGGATTTTCTCAGGCATTGGATTAGCTTTATTAAATGTTATAGTTTTTTTAAAATTTACAACAAACAGGCCCATTGGAGCTTCTACAAGTTATCCCTACATTGCTGATATACTTACAAATACAGTTAATAACGAATATTTTTCTAAAATTAAAACACCGGGTTATTGGGAAGCCATATTTTTACTTGGTGTCTTTATTGCAGCTTTTATAAATTCTATATTCAAAAAAGAATTTAAACTTAAACTCATTCATTCAAATTGGGAGAAAAATAAAAGTAATTCTCGTATTAAAAGAATATTGTGGGCTTTCATTGGAGGATTTATCTTGATATTCGGAGCACGTTTAGCAGGTGGTTGCACAAGTGGTCATATAATTTCCGGAGGAATGCAAATGGCTGTCAGCAGTTTTATTTTTGCAATTTTTGTTTTTGCCGGTTTAATTGTAACAGGTAAATTATTTTACAAAAAATAAAAAAATTCTTACTTAAAATTGTCCTTAATCACCTCATACACCCTTTCGGCAGGAATTGTTGAAACACAATTATCGTGTTCATCAACATTGCAAGAATTATTAACAATATAAAAAGCATTTTTGCCAATAGGAGCCCACCTTTGAGGAAAAACAGGTCTCTCCGGCGAATATAAACCTACGGCAAACTTGCCCAATGCTGCTGCAATGTGCAACGGTCCTGTACTAGATGCCACTATACCGTCAGTAACAGACAGAAAATAAATGAATTGCTTAAGATTGAAAATACCCGTTACATCTGTCAGCTTATCTGCGTACAATGAAGAAAAGTCTTTGAGTAATTCCCCCTCGGATTTCGTGCCTGTAAGAAAAACTTTGTAGCGGTTTTCGGGTAATATTTCAAGCAAATTACCGAAATTTTCAAGCCCCCACTCGCCTGCACTACCGTTTGATTTAGGATGAAGTACTAAGTTTATTTTATCCTTGTCAATAAAAGAATCTATATCCAACACCTTATCGTAATACACCACTTTTTTTTCTTCTTCAGACAAGGCCGGTTTTTTCAAGCCGTAATATTTGTGAAGTTCTTCAACCGGAGGAATTTCTTTTATTTTCAAAGGTTTGAGAAGTTTTATATTCAACTGTGCCTCGTGCAAATCGGATTTTTTTCGGCTGAAATGTACAAGTTTGTTGCAAGTAAACCAGTGATACCAACGATGAGAAGTACCTATGCGGTAACGGATTTTTGCTTTTTTTGCAAGCACGGCAATATCTTTTCTCGGAAAGACGTGAACAATTGCATCAAATCCGTAACTTTTCAGCTCTTCTACAGCTTTTTCTTCAGGTATTGAGGATATCTCATCATAATTCAAGAAACCTCTCAAATTTGTATTTAATTCTATCAAATCTTTGGTGTAAGTTTTTCCGAGAAAATAAATTTGCAGTTGAGGATAATACTTTTTCAAAATTCCAATCATCGGAAAGGTTAGCACCACATCACCCAAATTGTCGGTGCGGCTAATAAGAATTCTGCTAATTTTCTTCATCTCAAAATTTGCGGTTTATCTGAACAAATATACAAAACCCTTAAACACTTTATCTTTATCGGTGTTGTTTTCGAGGATAAAATAATAAATTCCGTTCACACATTCCACACCATCAGGTGTTCTGCCGTCCCACAAGGGTCTTTTTGAAGTTATTTCGTAAACAATTTCACCGTAGCGGTTAAAAACAGAAAGCGTGTAATCGTCCACACCGTTTACTTTCGGCTCAAAATAATCGTTTATACCATCATTATTCGGCGTAAAAACATTTTGTGCTTTAAGTTCGTTCGATACTTTCAGGTTTTTACTTACTTCCACCACACAATCATAAGCTATCTTTTGTTTAAGTGTAATAAGATAATCACCTTCAGCGGAAAATTGATAATAAAACCTGTATGTAGTATCTGTAAACAAATTTCCACCAATATCCCAAGAAAATTGTCCTAAAGTATCGGTAGCCGTAAAAAAGAATGAATAAGAAGGTAAATTTAAACTGTCAATCACAAAATCAAAGCCTGTTGTATCTTTAATGGTAATATAATCCTGCTTTACTATGGTATCTGTATTTCCCGACGTATCAACTGTAACTAATGTCACGGTATAAATCCCTGTTGTGTCATAACTGTGCAACGCAAAAGTATCGTTTGTGATAAAAGTAACTGAATCACCGAAATTCCAATTGTAAGAAACTATGCTGTCTGTATCGTTATGCAAAAAAACAAAAGTTATATCATAACCCGTACAAAATACCGTGGAATCTCCGGCAACAAAATCATTTTGGGCAAAAGTAAGCAGCGAAGTAAGTAATAAAACAAACGATATATAAATTCTTTTTATCATCAATGTACAAAAATGGTAGATAACTGCAAAGTTACATTACAAAACCGAATTTATTGACAAATAAACGATTTTTTATTAAAAACTTAAAATTCTAACATATACA
>JALTDM010000094.1:10134-11539 GCA_027074135.1 Bacteroidales bacterium | reverse complement strand
ACAGGTCGCATAATCTAAACTGTTTTCACGTCGCTAACATACTAAAAACTAGTGAGATGGCAATGGGAATGCTAGCGAAAATCCAAAGAAATAAAATAAAAAGGGACTGCCTTTTTGGACAGCCCCTTTAATTGTTATTATCACTAACCTAAAAAATTTATTTCAACTTTTTATATTCAATAAGTTTCATAGATTTTGATACGATATAACCTTTGCCGTTATTTGCTATAACTTCTTTAAGATGTTCAATTTGTTTTAATTGTGCATCTACATCTTCTTCTTCGTGTTCGCCTTCTTCGTGTTCTCCACCTTCTACATGACCTGCATCCAAATGTTTCTTTTCCGTTTCTTTTATACCTTTTTCTTTTTTGTTTTTGAGTTCGTTCTCCAATTCTGCAAGATAAGTGCTGTCAATCTTTTCAACAACCAACTTACCTGTAACTTCTATTTCACTACCTGCCAAATCTGCCTCAAAAGGAGGTTTATCTCCGGCTTCTACCCTTATTCTTTCATCAGGATTTGTTCCAACTAACATTAGCCTTTTGCCACCATGCTTGCAAACATGGTCAACAGTTCCGGAGATTTTTATCACTTTCCCGTTCAAAGCCAATGCAGCAGAATCTGTAAGTTCCGGAAAAGTAACTTCGGTAACATCAGCAGGTACAGCATCATTAGTTTCAGTAGTTGAATCTACAGCAACGGCATTAGTATTAGTATTTTCACCATTTGAATTTTGCGAATTATTTCCGCAAGAAATTACAAGTGCCACAAGCGGCAAAACAAATAATAATTTAATCTTTTTCATGAATATTCCATTTTTAATTTTGCTCAAAGATAAGGAAAATAGATTTTACACTTACCAACAATTAGTGCTGTTTTTAATTTTTACTTTAAAATAGTCTACTTTTTTTATCAACAATTTTAGGGCGTATACTTATATCAACTCTATCTTTAATAATACCTTTATTGTTTTTTAGTTTTCCTCTTTTTCTGTACCGTCTGCCTTTTCTTCTCAGATGTTCATATAATGTTCCGCTATTCTTTTTATCTTCCCATATAATCCGGTAAATTGTTTCGTGACTAACGTAGTTTTCACCTTTAAGTTTTGCTCTACCGACAATTTGTTCAGGGCTATAATCATTCTTAAGCCAGTAAATTACGTATTGCTTAACTTTTTCATCAAAACTTTTCTTTTTCGGCTTATTTTTCAATCTGTTAATATACTTTCTATGAGCTAAATCAGGATTATACCTACCGTTTCGTTTATCACAATTTCTTTTTATTTCTTTTGATATAACAGACTTATCTTTACCTATTGTATCAGCAATTTCTTTTTGTTTCATCTACTGATTTTTTTTTGATGTTTATAATATACTTTTTATTGTTGTTGCAAGAAATTAACAAA
>JALTDM010000094.1:0-10124 GCA_027074135.1 Bacteroidales bacterium | reverse complement strand
AAATATTATTGATCAACCGTAACATATATTTTATTACCTTTTTTTACGGTAACAACTTTTTTCACATCATAATAAATTCTTGTTTTTTGCGAAAAGCAGCAATTAAATCAGTTTTTCTAGCGGATACTTCTATATAACAAAGCGGACCGGGATCACAAATAAATCTATTATAATTGGTAGTAGGTTCTGCGTAACCCGGTACCACTTTTACATAAGTTTTTGTTTTAGAATCATTTTATATCCTGCAGCATCCAATACACCACCAACGGTTGTATTATCATATCCCCAATCAACCTTTGGAGATATCACATTAGACGTTGAAGCATTCGTAACACCAACTTGACTCATAGGTTCTACATTTTCTTTCTTGCAACTGCTTACAAGCGTTATCGATAGCCCCAATGCCATCAATAACCCGAAACTTAATACTTTTGCTTTCATAATTTTAATTGGTTATTGATAGCACAAATAAATAAACAGCCAAAGGTTTTTGTAACTTTTTTCAAAAAAAATTCAAAAATTTGAAGCCTGCAAGCACAAAACATTGAAAAACAACAGATTATTACAAAAAAAAATATTTCGAACTTGATTTTATTTCCTCACGATTGTATAGTATGGATATAGGAATATGCGATTGAAATGCATAACGTGTAAGAATCCTTCAGAAATGACACCCCACTAAAACTTAGCGCAAGGTATCATTTGTTTCTTTTTACTTCTTTTCAGCCTTTGGTCTTGGTTAAACTCGTAAGAAAAAGAAATTTCGTGTGAGCCGGCACTCTTGAAAGCAAGTCGCGAGACCGTAAAATCATAGCTGTAACCGACTTTAAACTTATCACTTGCATATCCTAATACAACAGCTACAGCATCGTGGTTACCGTAACCCGGAGCATAATGCTTTAGTGGCAAACCGCGGTACCATAATCCTACCACAAATGGGAGATTTTCCCAATAAACGCCCAAATCCAATTGGTCAAACTTACCTTGTGATTTGTACAAAAAAGAAAAAAGGATATTTTTGTTTCTAAAAGAAGCAGAGCCCGCACCTGCAGAAAATTTTCCGCCACCAAACAAATAAAAATCCGTGGGAACAGGACTAACGCCTTCATTGAGCAAACTTTGATCCGGCTGCAACATGTGCATTATATTAAAACCACCCCAATAATTTTTGTACAAAACCACAGTGGAAAAATTAAAATCGAGATATAAATGATTATCCAAAAACCTGCTTTCCACAGTAGGCGTAAGCCCGTGACTCAAACTTATCTGGTCTCCGAATACCAAACGGGAATAATCAATACTTCTCTGCGAAAACAAAACAGCTAAGGCTGGTCTAACATTCAAAAACCTGCTGAAAACAATATTGTAAGAATAATTCAAACTCACTTGTGTAAGTGCCAATTTACCGCTACCTGCCTGATCTCTCAAAAACAAAATGCCTGCACCGGAGTGGTATTTGTAAAAATTGTGATCCAACGAAAACATATATGTAACAAAAGCCCCCGGAATGGCAGGCCATTGATCTCTGAAATTAAGAACAGCCCTTGATCCCAAAGAACTACCGGCAAACGAAGGTGCCAAATACAATGGTGCGGAAAAAAATTGTGTCATCTGCGGGTCTTGGGCGTTCAACCTAACCACAGACACCAAAAGAAACAATATTACCGCAATTCTTTTCATTTTAATTTGAGCACAATATTCTTTGACAAATCTTGCCTTCTTATTTTTGATGTAAGGTCAATATCTTCAATTGTTGAATGATATCCTTCGCTTTCCACAATCATTTTGTACTTTTTATTAGGTAGCAATGCCAATATAAATTTACCGTCTTTAGAAGTCCTGTAAATACCTTGAACTTCCTTTGTCCTGTAATCTATTACGGTTATTACCGCTTTCAGGGTTTTAAATTCGGGTTCGTAAGTCGTTACACTTCCTTTCAAGACTATTGGCTTTTGTGATAAATCAGACATTTTTACGGTATATATATCCATATCGCCGAATCCGCCTTGCCTGTTGCTGGAAAAATATCCTTTTGTCCCTTCGGGATTTGTTACAAAAAATATGTCATCTGCTACACTATTTATAGGTATTCCCATATTAACGGGTTCCGACCATAAATTTTCACCTTTTCGTTCCGTCACGAAAATATCGTATCCACCCATATTTTTATGTCCTTTTGAACTGAAATACAGTCTGTTTCCGTCATTGGAAATAAAAGGAGCGTCATCGTCGTATGGTGAATTTACTGCTGCACCGAGATTTTGTGGCAAACTCCATTCTCCGTTAGGCAACTTCACTATTCTGTAAATATCCTTGCCTCCGTATCCGCCTTTCATATTGCTTGAAAAGTAAATAATATTGCCATCTTGTGTTATTGTCATTGAAGATTCTATGGAACCTTCACGGTTTAACTTGTCGGAAAACTTAACCGGAACACTCCACATATTTGCATCCACTTTTTCGGAATAATAAATATCACCACCTGTATATGCTTCATTTCTGTAAATATACATTGTTTTACCGTCTTTTGAAAATCCCACACAAGCATCGTGATAGTTCGTGTTTACGGGAGGTCCTATATTTACTGCGTGTTCAAAATGTTTGTCTTTGTAGTTGCACTTATAAATGTCTTCATAATAAAGACCTAACGGATCTTTATTGTTCCCGCTGCTGCCAGGTCTTCTGGAAGTAAAATATAATGTACCTTCAATAGGAATTATAAATGGTGCATAATCGGGATATTTACTGTTTACATTTTTATCAAGCAATACTACTTTTGTATTACTGCTTTCTTTTAGCATTTCTCTTGCTGTTTGTGTTCTTTTCAATTGATAGTCAACGAGATTGTAGTTAAAACTTTTTCCGTTTATTACATTTTTATACTTTAACAATGCTTCTTCAGATTTATTTAATTCACCTTGCCGCCTGTACAAAATACCCAAATAATAGTAAGAATCCGGGAAATCGGGTAAAGCCCTTTCAAAATATTTTATTGCATCTGTTTTTTTACGGGAAACATTAAAAATTGAAACTCCGAGTTTAAAATTCAGTTCTTTATTAAGGCTGTCTGTCTTTATCAAAGCATAATACAATGGTAAACACAAATGATAATTTTCATAAGAAAATTGTTCGTCTGCCTGTTTTTTCATCTTGGCGGCATCTTGTCCATTTGCCGTAAACAGTACAAACACAAGCGGTAATATAAAGATTATCTTTTTCATAGTTTATCTTTTAAATAAAGAATACCGGAAAACAAATCCATAAACAATCATTAACTCGATATCCTTACAATTTATAACAACTAATAATTTACAACTAACAATTACAAAACTCATCTCAGCAATGTCACATCTCCTACCTTTTCAATAACTTCTCCGTTAGAAAACTTTGCTTTCACTTTCCACACATACACATCTTGTTTGCATAACTTTCCACGGTAATATCCGTCCCACCCTATATTTGGATCTTTACTTACAAAAATCAGTTCGCCCCAACGGTTAAATATTTGCAATTCGTATTCTACAACACCCTTGAATACAGGATGAAACACATCATTTGAAAAATCATTAGGGTCATAATAACCGCCGTTTGGTCCTGATGGATTAGGAGTAAATGCATTCGGAAAAATTATTTCTCCCGCACTCACCGCAATAACAGCATCATTTTGTACATATTTATCTTCACACCCGTACTCATTCCACACAGTTAGGGATATGGTATACGTGCCCGGTGATTTATATTCGTGAGTAGGATTTTCCAAAGTGGAAGTTATACTGTCACCAAAATCCCAAAGGAATGATGTAGCTCCTTCACTCTGATTGTAACATTTAATTTGGTCACCAGGGACACTTACTTGTGTCGGCACTACTTTGAAAAAAGCAGTAGGTGAGGGATGAACGGTAACCATCGTTTCGTATGTATCTGAACCTCCTTCACCAGTTACAATAAGCTGCACATTAAACATTCCGCTTTCTCCGTAAATATGTTGCGGGTTTTCTTCGTTTGAAGAATATCCGTCTCCAAAGTTCCAATGATACTGGGTTCCTCCCGTACTTGTATTGTGAAAATTAACTGTCAAAGGCACACACCCGACATTAGTATCAAGTTCAAAAGAAGCATCGGGTGCAGTAGGATTTATTGTAATTACTTGAATTGCCGTATCCGAACAATGCTCATTGGATACAATAAGCATTATTGTATAATTTCCGGCACTGTTGTAAGTGTAATCTCCCGGTTGGCAGACTGTTGAAGAATCACCATCTCCCCACAACCATAAACAATTCCAATTTATTCCGCTTGTTAAATTATTGACATGGACAGTGGAATTAGGCATAGTCATTACGGTAGGTGATACCGAAAATTGCGCATCCGGAGAAGGATAAACGGTAATAAGAGTTGTTGCCGTATCTATACAACCATAACCGCTTGTTACTACAAGAGAAACATCATAAGTTACAAGATTTGAATATGTATTCACATATGTATGGATTGGTTCCTCGTCAGTTGAAACCGTTCCGTCTCCAAAATCCCAATGATAACTAACTGCTCCATTAGTAAGATTATTAAACTGAACGGTAAACGGCGAACACCCGACTGTATCAACATCAAATTCCGCATTCAACTCCGGATACAAGATAAACGACCTCACCGAAGAATCTTCACAGCCGAATTGATTAACAGCCCTCAAAGTTATATTAAATGTAGTAGGTGCATTTGAATTGTTTACATAATGATGAGATACAGGCATTGTATTATTAACCGTATCAATACTGCCATCACCGAATTCCCAAATATACATAGATGCATCTGTGGAGTTATTAGTAAATTCCAAGTCGTAACTTCCGCAAGCAGATGTTACATCTGTGGTAAAATTGGCATTGGGCGTAGGAAATACCACAAGGTCGGCAAAAGAAGTATCAACACATCCGAGCGGTGATATAGCCCTAACCCACAAGTGGTAAATATCCGTTGTATCGCTCACAGAGGGATAAAAGTGATTTATATGGTTTGCTGCTGTGGTTTGTTGCAAACTGTCACCAAAATTCCATTCATAACTAACATATCCCGGGTTTGCAGTAAGTGTAGCCATTCCAGGCGAACACAACGAATCCGGCAAAACTTCAAGATTAACATCAGGGTTCGGATAAATTGTCACAATACCGGATGTTGTATCGGTACAACCAAATTCGGAAAATGCAACCAATCTGACATTGTAATATTGAATATAAGTTGTGTCATTATAAAAAGTGTGTACCGGATTTTCTGCTGTATCGTTTGGAGTTCCGTCTCCAAACAGCCATACATAAGAGACCGCACCGTTCGATTCATTTGTAAATGAAACTGTATGCGGACTGCAAGCAGGTGTGTTGTCATAAGAAAAATGAGGTTCCGGCAAAGGATGAACTGTAACTTGAGTTTCCGTAGTATCATAACATCCTCCATTACTTGCAATCATAGTAACCGTATAAGTCACATCTCCGAAAGTATTATTTATAAAAGTGTGGGTAGGATTTTCATCCGTTGAGGTTTCGCCGTCGCCGAAATCCCAAAAATAGTTCGTTGCATTTGAAGTTAAATTATTAAAACTCACTCCAAAAGGTTGGCAACCTGTAGGGTTATCAGGCAAAAAATGAGCAAAAGGTTTTGTGTTCAAATGAACGGTTATTGTATCGGCATCGTAACATATACCGTTTACTTCCGTCCACACAATGGTATAAACTCCAAATGTATCGGCATTAAAGTGAGTAACAGAATCATTCACATTTTCAAACCATCCATTACCCGGACTATCAACAATAGACCAATAACCTGTTCCAACCGAGGGGTTTGCACTTATTTCAGCAGATACACCACAGACAGAAACATCATTTCCTGCATCTGCAACAGGTGTTTCTACAAAAGTAATTTGCACTGTATCTTCTACCATACAATGAGACCCGTTAATTTCTCTCCACAAAAACTGATAAGAACCGTAACCGGATACCGTTACATCGGTAACGGGGGAAGTATTGTCCGAAAAACTTGCAGTACCCGGGCCATTTAACAAATACCATTGTCCGGTAGTCGTAGAAGGAGTTGCTACCAATTGATAATTTAACCCGCAAATGCTGTCATCTTCACCGGCATAAGGGGTAGGATAGGGATAAGTGATAACATCCGTAGAATCTACACCTGTACAACCATTATCGTCTGTTACGGTTAAGACCAGTGAAAAAGTATCTGTTACCGATGAATTAAACACGGGATTTTGTACAGTGGTAGAAGATAATGGTACTACTTCTCCTGTCCACAAAAATGTGTAATTTCCGGTTCCGCCCGACACATTACCATGCAACTGAAAATCTTCATTTACACATGGATCAGCTGGATGTGGCAGTATATCAACATTAATTTCCGAAACAGAAACAGTTATCGGCTCCGAGTCGCTACAACCGTTGTCGTCCGTAACTGTATAAACCATGTTGTAATTGCCGCTTTGTGTAGAATTAAAAATAGGATTTTGTATGTTAGTTGCATTCAGATTCCCTACATTGCCGGACCATAGATGAGAAACTATATTCCCGTCTCCGGGAGTGGGATTTCCGTCCAATTGTAAATCATTACCCGGACAAACCGTTGCAACACTGCCGGGCAAAATATTCGGGTGTGGTATATTGTAAACAAGTATTTGTGCCGAATCCGTTCCCTCACAACCATAGCCGTTTGTAACCCAATAATAAACTGTGTGTAATCCTGGACCGGCAACAGAAGGGTCAAATGTACCTGACAAAGAATCCGTTATGCCGTCTCCGGACCAAATACCACCTGCGGTTGCAGCAGTAAGGTTTACAGGCTGGTCGTTTGCACAAAAAGGTCCAGCAGTATCTATCGTTGCATCGGGGTAAGGCTCAATTATAATAAGTGCAGTAGTTGTAACAGGATCATGATCGCCGTTTACAGTATCGGCAGGCGGACCGGGAATGTTTGGGTCATCATACGGATTGCAATAATTCCAATTACGCAATGTAACCTCAAAAAACTGTCCAACTTGCGCAGTAGCCGGCACATATATGGGCAAACTATATTCGTTGGGTGGTTGCGGACTCCAAACAGGTGGTGGAGTAATTGCCACAACCGCACCTGTATCGGGAAAAGTAACGGTTTGCCCGTCTATAAGCACACCGTTTATTGTGTAATTTGTACCATAAATCCACTGTGTCCAACGAGTTGTCTCGTTGGGATTATCCTGCTCCACAGGAGGCACACAGTTAAACTGGCTCACATCTTGAAAAGTAACAGTAGCATCATTGCCTACGCATATATGATAAATATGCGGATTTATTTCCATGTGTCCTCCATTGGAAGTATCTACATCCCAGACAGTTACCATTTGTTGTTGTGACGAACTGGTACAAACTACACCATTTACTTGTAACGAAGCCTCAGGGTAATAAACACATTGATTTCCGCCTTGCGGATAAACGTGAGTAGCTGTTACAGACCATTCTTGTGTAGAAGGGTCAGTATTGTTTGCAGGTAAAGTATCGTAAGTCCCATCATCCCAATCAAATACGATATTTACTTGTGTGCCGCCATCATCAACTCCACGGTAAGTAACTTCCCAATTTACTGTTACGGGAGCACATTTTTTATCGGGAATAATATCATTTGCTTTGGAAGTTATGCTACAACTTTGTGAATGAGCATCAAAAGCAGATATGAAGAAAATTATTATCAGAAGTAATATGTTTTTGTTTGTCTTCATACCTATATTTATTTACGGATAAAATGCCGTAAAAGTTTCTGTTTTGAGATTATTTCAAAATTACTTTTTTTGATATTTTATTTTTGCCGTTTTTAGTTTCAAAAACAAAAACATAGTTCCCCTTTGGTAATTTATCTGTTGTAAATTTTGTTTTTCCTTCTTTTAGTTTCATTTTCTTTATTTTGTGAGCAACAGAGTCATAGATTACAAGAGAATCAATATTTTTATCAGACACATCAATTATTATATAATTTTTTGCAGGATTTGGATACACTTTTATACTATCGTATAATCTCACATATCCGTTTGGGATATAACCGTTTTTTTGTCCCAAAGCATATTCACCGGATTTCAACGGTTCGTCTAAAATAATGTAACCTGAATATGATGAGCCCGTTGCGTGGGACATAGTAATATGCCAATTATCCGAAGCATCACGCCTGTATAATAAAACAAGTGAATCCACAGGGAAATTTATCACCCCATCGTCCAAATGTGCGGTACTGCCTGATGAACCGAAATAAAATTTTGCTTGATAATATAAATCTTGCGGGAAAACATTAGTTATCTTCCAATACCTGTTACCAACAACGGACAAGCCTTCTACAGGTGTAATAAAATTGTCAGGCGTCACCATATTATGCTTAATATTGATAAATGCCGTATCGCTTACAGTTCCGGCAACTGTCAGTGTGAAAAATTCATTATTGAATGAGTAAGTTCCTGTTGAAGCAAATGTTTTGTATTCGGAAGTAGAAGCATCCAATGTGTGGTTGTATAAATCGGTAATTGCGAATTGAGGATTAAAATCACAATGTACAATGGTGTCATAATGCTCTCCCGAAAATTTTATCCTGTATGTGGATAAATTCCTTATAGTATCCATCAATGTAAACTCAACAATGTTATTATTTGCAAAATTGTCTTTATGATAAAGTCTTTGCCTGATATAAAGATGAACATCGTATCCTTGTGAAGCCGGTTGCACCGAAAAAGAGTCTACTGAAAAATACAAATATCCGGGCGAAAATACCCATGCATCAAAAAAGTCCGTTAAATCAATACCGCTATATTGAGATAAATAATTTCGCAACAGAATACTAGATACATTTTCCCAGGCGTGATCGTTTAACATTTGCCTAACAGCAGGAAAAAATTTATCATCACCCATGTAATAGCGTAATGTGTGAACCACAGTAGCACCTTTGTTGTAAGAAGTTGTTCCGTAAGTAACATTAAGAGGTACACTATCCAACGAAAACCAACCTCCATCGTCATAAGCCCCATCTTTCAATGCTTTGGCGTGGACATTATTTATATATTTGATGTAAGCATCGGTTCCATACAAAAATTCATTGAAAAACGATTCGGCAAATGTTGCCCAACCTTCGTTTATCCACATTTCATAAGAAGAGTGTGTTGTAATAAGGTCACCGAACCAATGGTGTGATAATTCGTGAGCATACAGAGACTCGTAAGTATGAGTGCCGTCTATACACACTTGCGGGTATGCTATGTTAGTAGCATGCTCCATAGCTCCGGAATTGAAAGGAACTGCAACATATCCGACCCTGTCCCACATATAAGGTCCGAAATATTGTTCAAAACCGTTAAGGATATTTTTTAAGTTTGAAAAACTGCCTGCAACTTTTGACGCATAAGCTTGTGGAGTGTAAATGATTATGGGCTTAACTCCATTTTGCCCGTTAAAAGTATCAGTGTAAGACACATAAGGACCAACAGCAACCGAAGCAAGATATGAAGGAATAGGTTGGTGCAACACCCATTTATAGACTTTATCGCCGGTGTAAGTAGTGCTGTCTATATCCTCTAACAACCCGTTACACACTGCAATATTATCATCTTGAACCCTGATATTAAATTCGTACAAAGACTTTACATTAAAATTATCTACGCAAGGAAACCAAACTCTGCCATAACTATGCGGAATATCATCAAAACCAACACCTAAATTATATGCAAAATTACCACTAAAATAAAATCCTCCCCAACCTGACGGATCAATTACAGGTTTGCCGTGATACCAGACCGTTATCAATAGCGTGTCTTGATTAGAATAATATATTGGTAAGTTTATACTCAAAATCGTATCATTATAGTCATACTGCAAAGACTGTGCATATCCGTCCAATTTTATTGAGTCAATAAACATTTTCAGCAAATCCAATGAAACAATATTTATACTATCAGCAGTAGGAACTATTTGAATATCTGTACTACCTCTTATTGTATCAGTAATTCCGGGTTTAATTGAAAGGTTAATCTTTTCTGTAGGAACAGTAAAATTTATTTGCGAAAATCCTTGAAAACCCCCAAGAATAAACAAAAACCCCAAAATACTTTTTTTCATTTGCAATAA
>JALTDM010000093.1 GCA_027074135.1 Bacteroidales bacterium | reverse complement strand
ATTGGCAGTCTAATGTAAGTTATTGGATAGGAACTGATAAGTACGAATACTATTATGACGAAAACTATAATTTAATAACTAAAATAAGATTCTTTTCTCCTCCGGATTATGACGGATGGTTCAAAAAATCAAAAAATGAATATATTTACGACAGTAATAATAATCTTATCTCTGATATTTATTACTCGTGGAGTTTCGCGGGTAATACCTGGATTGAAATGTATAAAAAAGAAAATTTTTACGAAAATAATTTATTAAAATTAGAAATATGGTACACATGGGATTATGATTCTGTAAACGACTGGGTAATCAACAAAAAATGTTACCACCATTATTACCAAACAAGCAATCCTCTGATAGAAACCTTTGCAAATAACTTTACCCTCTACCCCAACCCTGCAAATAGCACAGTAACAATCAAATGTAGCAAAGAGCTACTCGGCAGCACACTGGAAATATTTGATGCAAACGGCAAAACAGTAAAAAATACCACAATTGACAATGAAATCACCCCAATAGACCTGACCAAACAAGCAAAAGGCATATATTTCGTAAAAATAATCTCGAAGCAAGGTACAGGTGTGAGAAAACTTGTCGTGAATTAGTTGTTAGTTGTTAAATATTAGTGATTTCACCCCTCTGTGTCTCCCCTAAAGGGAAAAAGTTGGGGCTCTTCCAAAAGGACTGCCCCTTTTAATTTTTTACTTGTATTTATTTTTAGTAAATTTCCGAATAAAACTTACTTAATTCTATCATAACTTTGTAACTTTATCACTCAATAAAATTACCACAATGAAAAAAGCATTCTTTTTCACAATAATTCTTTTAGTGTTTACAACAAGCGGTTTTTCCCAACAAAATAAGCCTTATTTCCAACAACATGTTTCATACAACATCACTGCAAAATACACTCCCACAAAACGAATACTGAGTGCTTTTGAGAAAATAAAATACACCAACAACTCGCCTGACACCCTCAAAGAAATATATTTCCACATTTGGGCAAACGCATATAAAAATCGTAATACACCTTATGTTCAACAAGCAGTTTCCCAAAACAATTTGCAACCATATTATCTACCTGACAGCGAAAGAGGATATTGCGACAGCTTGAACTTCAAAATAAACGGACAAGATGTCAAAACCGAAAATGTTATCCCCGATGGCGAAATTGTAAAGTTAATCCTAAACAAGCCCTTGCAACCGGGAGATTCGATAGAAATTACCACACCTTTTAGAGTAAAAATGCCATTTCAAACTTCCCGCATGGGAGTCTGGAAAGGACAAAATAGCACAGTAGTTTCTTTTACCCAATGGTACCCGAAACCTGCAGTTTACGACAAATACGGTTGGCATTATTTCCCGTATCTCGACCAAGGAGAATTTTATTCGGAGTTCGGCAAATTTGAGGTAACAATTTCAGTACCGGAACCATATATCGTAGCAGCAACAGGAGACCTGAAAACAGAAAAAGAATACAAAATCTACCGCCAAATGGCAAAAGAAGCCAATAAAAACAAGAAGGTTTCTTATCCGTCCAAATGTGATACTTGCTACAAGACACTAAAATTTTATCAAGACAGTGTACACGATTTTGCATGGTTTATATCAAAGCAATTCATACCGAGATTTGACACAATAAAACTTGATAACGGACACATCGTAGAACTTTGGACTTTTAACACTAAAGAATCAGATGATTACTGGAAAAACACATTTGTTAGAAGTGCTAAAAGAAGCATTTATTATCTGTCGAAATGGAATTACCCTTATCCTTATTCCACTTGCAAAGTGGTATTTGGCGGTACAACCGGAGGAGGTATGGAATATCCGACAATTACGATTATAGATCGCGCACCTGTTCCTATACCGAATTTTCCATTAAATACCGATAGCACGGAATTAGATGACGTAATCTTCCATGAAATCGGACACAATTGGTTTTACGGCATTCTAGGCTTCAACGAACGGAAATATCCTTTTATGGACGAAGGAATAAACACAAGTAACGAGCTTCGTTATATGACTACTGCATACAAAGGTTTGAAAAGCAATTATTTGAAATACATTAAACGCTACAAAGACAAAAATTATTTGTACCAATATTATTTTTCTACCGTTTTCCTGTCGTCTTTCGGAGCACAAATACCTATCACAAGCAGTTCCACCGAATTTTCACCACTTGCATACGGAACAGAAGTTTATATGAAAACTGCATATCTGTTTTACTCATTGCGTGAGTATTTGTCTGATGAAGAATATGATAAAGCAATGCACCATCTATTCGAAAAAATGGCTTTTAAGCACCCGTATCCCGAAGACATAAAGCAAGCATTTGAAGAATCGACAGGAAGTGATTTGTCGTGGTTTTTTGACGGAATGCTAAACACTTCCGGAGTGCAGGATTACAAGCTCAAAAAAGTAAAAAAAGAAAAAGTGCAGACCGAAAACGGCACACAAGATTTGAATGTATTTTACATTAAGCAAAAAGGCAACCAAACTGCACCCGTTTATCCAGGAAAGGAAAACCAAGACGGCTTAAAGATGAATGTGATTATGGACACAGTAATAGAAGGAAAAGCCAAAATAGGTGTTTCATTTGACTTCCCAAACCTGCCTTCTACTCCTGTAAAAAGATATTATTTGGACAATAAATTCTCGGAATTGGCAACCAACAATAACTCATATTATCCGCACAAACTATTCAAAAGAGCAAATCCACTCAAACCTGAGTTTCTACTTTCAATTCCGGACAACGAACACTCGTTTGTAAATTATTTTCTGCCTGTTCCTTACTATTCGTACGACAAAGGCTTATCAATAGGTGCTGCAATTTATAATTCTTCCGTAATTTTCAAAAAATGGCAATTTTTGCTTATGACATTCGTAAACCTATCAAAAGGAACTCTTATGTCAGGTTATGGCAGACTGACAAAATATTGGTTTACATACAATTCAAGGAAAATAAATTACTTTTTCACCGGAATAAGCGGCACTTCGTTCAGAATTCCGTATAACCCCGGCACAAATTATTTAAAAGGTAATTTTTATGCAGGAATAAAATACAAAAACAAATATAAATTCAATAAGCAATACTGGATGATTACAGACAATAATATTGTGGCAACCGACTTATTTTCTTACTACACCACAAACTCTACTAATACATATTCATATTACAACATTTTGCACGCATACCACAGGAGTTTCAAAACACTGGCACCATCAATTGACAACATCTACCTTGAAACAGGTAATAATTACTCCAAGCTCTATGCAAGCGGCTACCATAAGCAAATTATTTCCAGACGCAAACACTATATAAGCCTGTCTTATTTTGCGGGAATGTTTTTATTTAACAACACCAACAATGCTTTGCTCAATTTCAGGACAAACGGAACTTTCGCTTTCACAGATTACACATACTCGAACATATTTCCTGCTACAGGTTCTGTAAGCAACCCGCTGATTTTTGCATCAAAAAATCCTTATCAGTCAAACAAATGGATGTTTGGCGGCACATTTGAAATTTCTCTGCCAGTTTCTTTTATATCAGCTTACTTTACTGCTGTAAAAATGCCTGAATACTATACTCTTGCAGAAACAGGATTTAACATTAACATAGCAGGAAACTTTTTGAGAATTGAAGTACCTATGTATTCCAATGCAACACCGGAAAATCTTATTTACGGTAAAGCTAAATTCAGGGTGGTTTTAAGCCTTGACGCATCTCAACTGGACTTGTTCAGGACTTATGAAGAAATGGTAACTGTAGCGTTTTGATTTCTAAAGCCTAACTCATAAAAAGTAGCTTAAAAGTAACCGCAAACAAATCTTACCAAAGAACATCATTCCGAACAACATCATTTTGAACAACGTCATTCCGAATAACGTCAACCTGAAGACGTCATTCTGAACTTGTTTCAGAATCTTATTGTTTCAGGTTCTTCGGTATCTCTTTTGTTACAGAATCTTTTACGTTTAATAACCTCTAATATTCCAAATTCTTTTTTTCAAAGATGCTGAAATAAATTCAGCATGACAAAAAAGAAACACTAAAAATCATCATACCAGCCTTCCGATAAATCTTTCAAATCTGGATTATACTTTTTAATCAAATTCCATTTCCACTCCCGATGCCAATTTTTCAATTGTTTTTCCCTTAAAATAGCTTCTTCAATGCTGTCAAACAATTCGTAATAAATCAAATATACCAAATTATACCTATGTGTAAATGACCTTTTATTATAATGCGTTTTATGTTCATAAACCCTTCTAACTAAATCATTGGTAACTCCTATGTAAATTACAGTTCTATTTTTATTTGTCATAATATAAACTGCACCTCCTCGTCTCATAATAACAACTAATTTAAACCATATAACTTAAACAATTATCCATAAAAATCCATTTATCCCATTATTATCTCTTGACTCTAAATAACATCATACCGAACAAGTCAAACTGAACTCGTTTCTGGTTCTTCGGCATCACAGTGTTTTGAAACCTTACTGTTCTTAATGTTCGAAGCATTAACAAAAACTACAAAAATCAATCATACATCAAATACTTTTGCCTGATTTTCAAAAATTTTTCCAAAGCCGGCTGCCAAGATTTTTTTATTTCGGCGGCAGTTTTACCAGCTATAACTTGCTTCCTTATTTTATCAGTACCGGCAAGTTTATCAAAAGAAGACCTGAAAAAAGTTTTTTTCAAACTATCAGGAGTTAATTTGTAAGCATTAAGCAGCCAATAAAGCACCAACGATTTATTTTTTAAAATCCTTTTGTATTCTTCCGACACATCAAATCCGTAACACAACTGCCCCTCAAACTTTGGGTGCCTTGCTCCCGGCATACTTACAGGATTAAACTTGTAAGGTAAGTTTTTCGGGAAAAATGGCGCACCAAAAATTCTAAAAGGCTTGTTTGTACCACGCCCCACACTTATTTTTGTCCCTTCCAAAAAACACAAGGACGGATACAAATAAACAGCTTTCATATCTTTCAAGTTCGGAGACGGATTTACTGGCAGTTTATATAGTGAATCATGCGTGTAATTTTTGCACTTTATCACTTTCAAATTCAATCTGCCGGCATATTTCATCCACTTCTCCCCTTTCAGCATTGTTATGTATTCGCCAATAGTCATGCCGTAAACCACAGGCACGGGCTGCATACCTATAAACGACCTGTAATTTGCCGTATCAAGCACAGGACCGTCAACATAAAAGCCGTTGGGATTAGGTCTGTCCAGCACTATCAATTCTTTACCGTACTCTGCACAAGCCTCCGCAACAAGCTGCAAAGTGGAAATGTATGTGTAAAATCGTACCCCTACATCTTGCAAATCAAAAACCACCACATCCACATCAGCCAAATCGGACTTGTTCGGCTTCTTGTGTTTACCGTATAATGAAATTACCGGCAGTCCTGTTTTTTTATCAACAGCATTTTTTATCTTCTTACCCGCCGAAGCAGTTCCCCTGAAACCGTGTTCCGGACAAAAAATTTTTACAACTTTCACTCCTGCACTCAGCAGAGTATCAACAAGATGTGTATTCCCTAAAAGCGATGTATGATTGGCAACTACAGCTACATTTTTGTTTTTGAGTAATGGAAAGTATTCGGAAGTAGAATAAGCTCCGGGCAGTATTTTATCTTGAGCCGCAGAAACTAAAATATTTGCTATCAATATAAGCGTTATCCAAAACCGCATTAAATTATTTATTTCTGTTTTTCAAAGCATCAAAGAAAATTACCAATTGGTCCCTCATTTTGCTGTCACCATCAACAGACATTAAAATCTCCCTTCCTTTTTGGTAATACTTTTCTATTTCTTTCAAAATCATTTTATCAATACCAAGCAGTACAAAAATATCACGAATCGCATTCACTTTATCATCATCGGGCATTTGTTTGTCAGCAAAAATTTTGTCCATCCTATTACGAATTTCATCACTTGCATTCAAGTAAGCATTAATCAGCAAATATGTTTTCTTTTCTTCCAAAATATCTTTTCCCGTTTTTTTGCCAAATACTTTCACATCGCCGAATGTGTCAAGATAGTCGTCTTGCAATTGGAATGCCAATCCGAAATTTATACCTGCTTCATACAGTTTTTCTGCTTCTCTATGATTTGCACCGCCAAGAATTGCACCCAACTTCATAGCTGCAGCAATAAGCACGGAAGTTTTCAGTCTAATCATCTCCATATACTCTTCTTCCGTTACATCTTTTCTTGTCTCAAAATCCATATCATATTGCTGTCCTTCACACACCTCAAGCGATGTTTTGTTGAAAAGTTTAATTACATCACGCAGATATTTGTCTTCTGCTTCACTTATCAAATCATAAGCAATAATCATAGCCGCATCCCCAGAAAGTATGGCAATGTTTTCGTTCCATTTTTTGTGCACGGTAGGTCTGTTACGCCTCAAATCAGCCTTATCCATTATATCGTCGTGAAGCAATGTAAAATTGTGAAAAACTTCCAGACCTACGGCAGGTTTCAAAGCCTTTTCCACATCATCGTCAAACATAGAAAATGTAGATAAAACCAAAAGAGGCCTTAGTCTCTTACCTCCTTTTTCCAAAATATAGCGAATCGGTTCATAAAGGTTAGCAGGCACTTCAGGCAAATCAAGCTCCGCTATTTCATTTTCGATTAATTCCAAAAGTTCGGGTATTGTTTTCATAAAAATTGATTTAAAAAACTCTTATTCAAGTTCCATGTCTAACAGACCGGTTTCCAAAATCTTCTTTATTCCTTCTTCCAAAGAAACAAGAGGACGATTAAGTATTTTCCTCATTTTAGTAATATCGGGATACCTGCGGGTCATATCACCTTCTTTTAGTGGTGGTAAGAATACAAGTTTGGAACGTGAACCCGTTATGTCAATAATCAACTTGGCAAGCTCAAGAATGGAAATCTCATTATCATTACCGATATTTATTACAGAATTTTCGCACAAATTGTTTTCAAGAATTCTTACAGTTGTATCCACATTATCGTCTATATAACAAAATGTTCTGGTTTGCATACCGTCTCCGTAAATTGTAATATCCTGATTTTTAAGGGCAAAACACAAGAAGCGTGAAATAACAAAATTTTTACTTTGCTTTGGTCCGTAAGTATTGAAAAAACGCAAAATAGTATATGGCAAGCCGTATTCGCGATAATATGATTTAAGAAAGACTTCACCAAGATTTTTTACTACGGCATAAGGCAATTTAGAATTAAGCGGCGTGGTTTCTTCATTTTGAGGAAACTCAACAGGTTCTCCATACACTTCTGACGACGATGAATAAAACACTTTTTTAACCTTAGTGTTTTTAGAAGTTTCAAGAATATTTTTTATACCTTCAATGTCTCTAAGTACCAAAAGTGGATTTTCCAAAGTCCTCTTAACACCAACTACCGCCGCATAATGAAAAACATAATCAAATTTGTATGTAGTCATTATATCGGAAACCACTGCTCTGTCGTTTACATCAGCTTTGATAAAAAGGAAGTTATCATATCCTGACGGGAGTTTTTTTTTGTGTCCGGTAGATAGGTCATCAACAGCTACCACAAAATTTTCTTTGTTTTTTAGCAATTTATCTGCTAGTGAACTGCCAATAAACCCTGCACCGCCTGTTATAAGTATTTTTCTCATTTTATATAATTTGAAAATTTATCGATAAGTTTTTCATCTTAACAGCTATAATCAATTTACCTTTTTCTACTTTCAAATACAAACCTCTTTCGATTTGCATACCTAAAATCTCTATACCTATTATTTTTAAGAATCTCATTCAGATTAAACGGCTTCTTAAACATTTTGTGTCTTGCTAATTATCAGAATATTGTGCCCCATGAAATTTGTGCAACAATTTGTTGCACTTTTTAAAAATCACTTTTTACAAAAGAACAGATATTATCCAATTTAACACATTAAAAAATTAGCATATTATTTATTCTTAATCACCTTCGGCACTCTGAAATAATCCGAATCATGGTCAGGAGCATTTTTCAAGGCTTCTTCTTGCGTAATAATCTGTTCAGGCTTATCAGGTCTCAAAAATGCCTTTTCATCCTCATTAACATATTTCAACGGCTCAACACCTTTGGTATCCAACTCATTTAGTTTTTCCACAAAGGCAAGCATCTTGTTCAAATCGTCTTTAATTTTCTCTTTTTCTTCCCCGTCAAACTCCAACTTTGCAAGTTTGGCTATTTTTTCAAGCAATTTATCGTCAATAATCATAGCAAAAGACTTATTTTTGCACAAAAATACACAAAATTATGGAAACAATAGTTAGCGGTATCAGACCTACAGGACATTTGCATCTCGGAAATTATTTCGGTGCGGTTAGAAACTTTGTAAAACTTCAAGAAAACAACAATTGCTATTTTTTTGTAGCCGACTACCACTCACTCACAACACACCCCGAAGCAGAAGATCTTAAAGAAAAAGTAAAAACCGTAATAATAGAATTTTTGGCATCAGGATTAGATCCCGAAAAAGCAACTTTATACATTCAAAGTGATGTTGAAGAAGTTACCGAGCTTTACCTGTTGCTGAATATGTTTGCATACAAAGGCGAATTGGAACGCACTGCGTCCTTCAAAGAAAAAGCACGCAAGCAACCAAACAATGTAAATGCAGGATTGCTTACATATCCCGTACTTATGGCTGCCGACATACTTATCCATAAGGCAACAAAAGTGCCTGTGGGCAAAGATCAAGAGCAACATTTGGAAATGACCCGTAATTTTGCAAAGAGATTCAATAATTTTTATAATACAAAAATTTTCCCCGAACCGCAAGCATACAACTTTGGTCACGACCTGATAAAAGTTCCTGGACTGGACGGCACAGGCAAAATGGGTAAAAGTGACAACAACGGCATATACTTGATAGATGATGCCAAAACAATTAAGAAAAAAATTATGCGTGCCGTTACCGATGCAGGACCCGAAAAAGACAAGCCTATGAGCGAAGGCGTAAAAAACCTGTTTACGCTTATGGAATTGGTTTCTGAAGCAGATACGGTAAAATACTTCCGCGAACAATACTATAATCTAACAATCAGGTACGGTGATATGAAAAAACAACTTGCCGAAGATATGGAAAAATTCATTGCACCTATCCGCGAAAGAATCAAGGAACTGGAAAGCAACAAAGACTACATAAACAAAATCTTGAAGCAAGGATCGGGAAAAGCCAAAGAATCAGCAAGTAGAACAATAAAGGAAGTTAGGGAAGTTATCGGCTTTTACAATACTTTGAAATAACAGGCGCTTATGAAATATTATTACATCACAGGTGTAAGCAGGGGACTTGGAAAAGCATTGGCAATTGCAACGGCAGAAGAAGAAAACACTAAAGTTTTCGGCTTTTCCAGAAATAATCCCGAACTAAATTACGAAAACTTTGAATGGTATTTTGCAGATTTTTCAAAAAATAATGAAATAGAAAATTTTGAATTCCCGGAAATTAATGTAACCGCAGACGATACGGTAATACTTGTAAACAACGCTGCAATTATAGGAGACATAAATTTTACAGGCAACAAAGACAATAGCAAAATTATCGAGACATATACAGTAAACATTATTGCACCTGCCGTACTTACCAATAAATTTATGAACAAGTTTTGCAACACCCCAGCAAAGAAAATCATTATGAACATTTCTTCGGGAGCAGGTAGACACCCAATAGTTTCGTGGGCTGACTACTGTGCCACCAAAGCCGCAATGGATATGTACAGTCAAACAGTAAAAGAAGAAATTAGTTTTGGAAGTTGCACCGAGACAAGGATTTTTTCGGTAGCTCCCGGAATTATTGATACTAAAATGCAAGAAAACATACGAAATTCAAGTCCTGAGCGTTTTCCCTATTATGACACTTTTGTAGAATACAAACAGAATAATTTATTGTGGCCGCCGGAAAAAGTAGCAGATATAATTTTGCAGATATTAAATAATCCTGATGATTACGACAATGTGTTACTTGATGTTAGGGAGTTTTAATTATAAAATGTGATAATATAATAATGTTGTTATTCGATAATTGAATTTTATAAGAATTTTTAAATTTCATTATCGACAAATAGTTTTTTGATACACAGTAAGTTCAATATCACAATCAACCACCTTACTCCTCCCTCAAAGGAGGACGTTTTCCCATTAAGGGGAGACACAGAGTGGTGAAAAAAATAAATCAAACATAATGAAAAATATTATTTTAATCATTTCCGCCCTACTGATAAGCATTTATGCTTACCCGCAACAGCACAGGCAAAAAGGCAAAAAGCATCGCCAGAACCAAGTTGAATACAAGAATGTTACTCCACACAAGAACATTAACAGTAATGATTCAACTTCGACATCAAAAAAACTGTTTTTAAGAAAAAATGTACTTTTATTTTCCGGAGGATTAGGCGAAGACCGGGCTTTGTGCGATATGGGAAAAAGATTTGGCTTCAATACAAATGTAGAACTCGGATTTCATTATTACACACACAAAGGCTTGCTTTTGGGACTTGAGTTTAATTACATTTTCGGGCGTGATTTGAAAGGAGATGCTCTTCACATTTTTGACAACTTAAAAACATCAAACGGACAAATTATCAATATGTACGGACAATATTCCCAATATTATATTGCTGAACGAGGCTTTTTTACAGGGCTTAAAGCTGGTTATGCTTTTCAGATAAGCAAACAAAAAAAGCATAAACTCCTAACAACTCTGTCAGCTGGCTTCTTTCAGCATAAATTATTCATCTCAGTTGACGGAAATAACACTCCGCAAATTCAAGGTGAATATGCCAAAGGCTACGACAGGCTTACAAACGGATTGGCAGGGAAATTATTTGTAGGGTACGCTTATTTACCTGTTTATTCTCCTTTTAATTTTTATGCAGGTGTTGAATTTTACTATGCACACACGCAGAACCGTCGTGCTATAAATTACGACACGATGCAACCAGAAACAGGCTTTCGACAAGATTGCCTTATCGGGTTAAAAGCAGGCTGGTTTATTTCAATTTACAAGCAAGATGTAAAGAAATATTACTATATATACTAACTAAATTTCCAGCTGTATAAGTCTTGCATCAACATTTTTCACCAAATTGAGCTTGTGCTCAAGTTTCTTATGTTTTTCCGTATCTCCTACCAATTCAAGAAAAACCAAACCGGTGGGAGTACATTCGTCCAATACACCGTCATGAATGCCTAATCGCGTTTTAATTAAGCATCCCCAACCGGTAAGAATCTTTTGAACTTTTGTTGCTGTTTCATCTCTATTATCAAGATAAATGAGCATTACATTCTTTTTCATATGAAACGTTTTTATATGATGCTACAATTATAGCATAAGCACATGTTAAATATAATGAGAAATGTCATAAATCTCCAAGTAAAATAATTTATTGACCATCTTTTTCAACATAAATTTTCAGTGTATATGAAATTCCGTTTTTTTTTAATCTTCAAAATATAATCTCCTATTTCAACATCAATAAGTTTAATTCTCTCACAATTTTCACATTTTTTTATAAATTTATTGTTCCTATCAACAAC
>JALTDM010000092.1 GCA_027074135.1 Bacteroidales bacterium | reverse complement strand
TTCATAATCGTAATTGCTTTGTGCTAAGGTAAACAAAGGCAACAAAAAAAATACGATAGATAGCTTGAAAGATGTTTTCATAGTAAATTATTTTTGGTGTAAATTTATTAAGAAAATGTGAAAAACTTCTGGTAATTTAATGAAAATAGTTTGTGTTCCTGTTTAAGTTTATATGTTACATAATATTGTTTACCACACAAAAAAATGATATACCTTTGCGACAAATTAGCCAATTAGTTTGATTATGAATTTTAAGAAGTTTTTGCCGCACATTATTGCAATAGTTATTTTCCTGATTATCGGGTTTATGTATTATCCGGATGTGCTTAAAGGGTACGTCCTTAAACAACACGATTATGATACCTACCGCGGTATGTCGAAAGAAATCGTTGATTACCGCGAAGCTACGGGTGAAGAACCCCTTTGGACAAACCGTATGTTCGGTGGTATGCCTGCATATCTTATTTCTGTTAAATATCCTAATCTTAAGCCGTTTGGGATTATTCAAAAAATCTTGACTCTTGGCACTCCACGACCTGTTTCGTTTCTTGTTTTGTCAATGCTTATGGCATATTTTGCTTTTTTGATGTTTGGAGTGCGGCAATGGTTGTCTGTGGTTGGTGCGGTAGCTTATGCTTTTTCGTCTTATTTTCTTATAGTGGTTGAAGCGGGACATATTACCAAAATGCTGGCACTTGCATACATGCCTATTGTTATTGCCTCAATATATTATACTTACAAGAAAAATAAATGGATTGGAACTGTTGTTTTTGCTTTTGCACTTACATTTCAAGTACTTGTAAATCATTTGCAGATAACTTATTATACAATGATGACAGCAAGTGTCATGATATTGTTCATATTTATTGATTATCTAAAACAAAAAGCTATAAAAGAATTTTTAATTCGTAGTGCTTTGATTTTAGCTGCCGTAGTTTTTGCAATAGGTTCAAACTTGCCGTCAATTTACTTGACTTACGAATATGGTAAATACTCAACACGCGGTAAATCGGAACTGACATTCAACAAAGATAACAAAACAAGCGGATTGGACAAAGATTACATCACTCAATGGAGTTATGGAGTGGATGAAACGATGACTCTATTGATTCCTGATTTTATGGGTGGTTCCTCGATAGGAAAGTTAGATCAAAACAGCAACACTTATAACTTTTTGACCCAAAAAGTCGGTTACCCTCCTTCACAAGCAAAGCAAGTCATTAAACAAATGCCAACTTATTGGGGTACTCAACCGTTTACATCAGGCCCCGTTTATGTGGGAGCAATTGTAGTATTTTTGTTCATAATGGGATTTTTCCTGATAAAAGATAGTACACGTTGGTGGATTCTTTTTGCGACAATTCTTTCGATAATGTTGGCTTGGGGCAAAAATTTTATGCCTCTTACCGATTTCTTTATTGATTATGTACCGGGTTACGACAAATTCCGCTCGGTATCAATGATTTTAGTTATTGCCGAGTTTGTTATGCCATTGTTTGCAATACTTACCCTCAATAAAATTTTGTACTCCAAAGTTACAAAAGAAGAGATATTAAAAGCACTCAAGTATTCATTTATAATAGTCGGTGGATTATTGCTGTTTATTGCACTGTTTGCAGGTGGATTATTTTCGTTTGAAGCTCTTTCCGATCAAGCTTATTTAAAACAAGGTGCCGTTGATTTTGTAAACGCTCTTAGGGAAGACCGAAAAGCAATGCTGGTAGGAGATGCTTGGAGGTCATTTATTTTTATAACACTGACTGCTACGGCTATTTTCTTATACCTGAAAAAGATTTTGGATAAAAAGTATTTAATAATTTTTACCGGCGCATTAATTCTTATCGACTTGTGGGGTGTTGACAAGAGATACGTAAACAGTGATGATTTTGTGAGGAAAACCGAAGAAAAAGTTCCTTACCCGCTTACTCCTCAACTTGCTCAAATCTTACAAGACAAATCACTTGATTACAGGGTGTTCAACTTGACCGTAAGTCCCTTTAACGACGCCAGTACTTCGTATTATGTAAACTCAATAGGAGGTTATCACGGAGCCAAAATGAAACGTTATCAGGAGCTTATTGATTTCTGCATCAGCAAAAATAATATGGCAGTACTGAATATGCTCAATACAAAATATTTTATTGTGCCAACCAAAAACGGACAACCTGTAGTACAGCAAAATCCGGGAGCTTTGGGTAATGCCTGGTTTGTTAAAGAATATAAACTTGTTCCTAATGCAGATTCGGAAATTACGGCACTTTGTCATTTCGACCCGGCTAAAACAGCTATCGTTGACAAACGGTTTGCAAAATATGTAAAAGATTGGAAGTATATTCCCGACACTGAGGCTTCTATAAAATTAGTAAGTTACGCACCAAACAAACTTGTATATGAATACAATGCCAAGTCGCCTCAATTTACGGTATTTTCTGAAATTTATTACCCGAAAGGCTGGAATGCTTATGTGGACGGGAAACTAATGCCGCATTTCAGGGTAAATTATGTGCTTAGAGCAATGATTCTACCTTCGGGTAAACACAAAGTTGTATTTAAATTCGAACCTAAGGGCTATTTTGTCGGATACAAAATAGCATATGTATTTGTAATACTTCTGTTTTTGTTTGCAGGAGTTGTTATTTATTTGGGTTACAAGAAAAAATTAGTTTATGATGGACAAGAAAACGAAGAAAGCGCTTCTTGAAAGAATTGATAAGGCTACCGACGAGGATATGGTTGAAATCCTCAAGTTTTTGAGGGAAGAAGGAGATACCGACTTTCTTGTTCCTCTTGCTAAAGTGTTGGTAAAGACTAGTAACGATGCTATTAGGAACGAAATAAAGAATATGTTTTTGGAAGTAAAGAGATCATCTGCTCCTGCTGAAATAATTAAAATAATTGAAATGCCGGAATTGGCAAAAGAAAAAAAGTTTTTCACGGAATTATGTTGGCAACTTAATATGGATTTTTCTCCTTATTTAGAAAAAATGCTGGACTTTTTTATCGAGTTTGACGACTTGGAAATGGCTTTGGATATGTTTAGTGCTATTGAAACTACACTGGCAGCATATGCACCAAAATACATTCCCGAACAATTGGAAAAAATGAAATTGAAATTAAAGGACAACATTCAAAATTTTGAACACAGCAAAAAGTTATTATCTGTTCAACTTACACACGTTTTTGATCAAGCCAAGAGAGATTCTATGCTTGGAAACATTAACGAATTGAATTTAGAATAAAAACGATTAAGACTATACAAAGTTTGTTAATTTGTAAACTGCTGATTTTTAGGAATTAGTTCTGTTACCCACGCTTACGCTTGCATCGTAACTTTACCATCCAATTACACCGGCGTTACACGGCAGTCCAATGCTGCCTATGCCAAAAAAACTGTTAATTAGTAACAATAAGATAAAACAATTTCCAAAACAGGCTAAAGCTTGCTTATAATTACCTCATTACCAAACTATCTTTTCAAAATCACTTTTTTTGTGGCAATTACTTTTCCTCCTCTGACAAGGCTCACAAAGTAAATACCGCTGCGGGCATCTTGCATGTTTACTTCTTTGCGGTTGTAGCCGCTGTGCAATGGCAATATTCGCTTGTTGTAACCTACTCCCGAATATACCTTGAGCACTACATCGTCAA
>JALTDM010000091.1 GCA_027074135.1 Bacteroidales bacterium | reverse complement strand
ATTAAATATGTTTGATTATCAATCACATAATCATAGTATAACTATAGTAAATATGGATTTTTTAATTGAATGTTAATAAATATTTATTACTTCATTATGGCAAACTTGTATATTTTGTTAACATCATAATATCTATCGCTAGTATGCTAAAACATACTATTTTTGCAAAATCAAAAAACAACGAAAATGAGAATTCAAGAAACTTTAAAAGATAACATTTGTAACTTTTTTAACGAAAGATATAATACCGCAATAGACAAAGCTTCAATTAAAATTGAAAAAACCAAAGAAGGTTTTGAAGGAGATTTCAGTGTAAATGTTTTTCCTTTTTTGAGAATAGCTAAAACAAAACCTGAAACACTTGCTTCCGATTTAGGGCAGTACCTTCAAGAAAAAATCAATACGATACAATCTGTTGACGTGGTTAAGGGATTTTTAAACATTTCACTTTCTGACGAATTTTGGAAAGAATTTGCCCAAACTTCTGCAAGAACAATAAATTTTCCGAGCATCTACTCAAATGACAAAATTGTGTTGGAATTTTCTTCGCCTAACACAAACAAACCTTTACACTTAGGGCACATTAGAAACAATTTGTTGGGTGAAAGTATGTCAAAAATCCTTAAACTTACAGGCTCTAGGGTTATAAAAGTGAATTTGGTAAACGACAGGGGTATTCATATTTGCAAATCTATGCTGGCTTGGATGAAATGGGGTAAAGGTAAAACACCTGCAGATATAGGAGTAAAAAGTGACAAATTTGTAGGCGACTTCTATGTGCTTTTTGACAAAAAATACAAAGAACAAGTAAAAGAACTTGTAGAAAAAGGTATGAGCGAAGATGAAGCCAAAAAAGAGGCTCCATTGATTAAAGAAGCACAAGAACTACTTGAAAAATGGGAAGCCGGTGACCCCGAAACACTGAAAGTTTGGGAAATGATGAACGGTTGGGTTTACGAAGGGTTTGACGAAACTTATAAAAAATTGGGAGTTAGCTTTGATAAAATATATTACGAAAGCCAAACATACAAGAAAGGTAAAGAACTAGTTTACGAAGGATTGAAAAAGGGTGTTTTCTATCAAAAAGAAGACGGTTCGGTTTGGGTTGATTTGACAGATGCAGGACTTGACCAAAAGCTATTGCTAAGGTCTGACCAAACCTCCGTTTACATAACGCAAGATATAGGAACTTTTATCATTAGAGACAATGATTATCACGCAGATAAATATATGTATGTGGTAGGCAACGAACAAGAATACCACTTTAAAGTACTACAACAAATTTTAAATAAATTGGGGCTGGACGGAAGCAAAGTTGTACACATATCTTACGGTATGGTAAATCTGCCATCCGGCAAAATGAAATCTCGTGAAGGAACCGTAGTGGATGCAGACGACCTAATTGCCGAAGTTATCGAGAAAGCCAAAGAAAAAGCCGAAGAGCTCGGCAAGCTCGACAACTTGGAAGAAGAAACAAAAAGAAAAACTTACGAAATAATAGGTCTCGGAGCACTTAAATACTTTATACTGAAAATCGATGCAAAAAAAGATATGCTGTTTAATCCGCAGCAATCTGTTGATTTTGAGGGGAATACTGCACCATTCATTCAATACACACATGTAAGAATTAATTCATTAATTAATAAAGCAAAAAATCAAGGCATAGACACATTTGAACTTAAAGTGGTAGATAAGCCAATAAGAACGATACTGAAAACACTTTATGAATATCCACAAATCATTGCAAAAGCGGCAAAGACATTAAACCCTGCAGTGATTGCTAATTATATATACGATTTAGCACGTGATTACAACCAATTTTATCAAACCAATCCGATATTGAAAGCGGAAAACAAAGATTTAAAAGTATCAAGATTGTATGTTTCACAAAAGGTGGCAGATTATTTGAAGCATACCTTATCACTATTTGGAATAGACATACCAAAAAAAATGTAGCATAATGGCAGTTACCATTTTAGGCATAGAAAGCAGTTGCGATGATACATCGGCAGCAATAGTCCAAGACACACAATTGCTGTCTAATGTTATTGCCAACCAGGATGTTCATAAAAAATACGGCGGTGTAATTCCAGAACTTGCTTCACGTGCTCACCAGTCTAACATTGTACCAGTAGTTGATACGGCATTGAAACAAGCAGGAAAAACTTTGGCAGACATCGATGCAATAGCTTTTACGCGAGGACCAGGTCTTTTGGGATCGTTGCTTGTAGGCACTTCTTTTGCCAAAGGCTTGTCAATTTCGACGAGAATACCGATAATAGAAGTTAACCACTTGCAGGGGCATATTTTATCACTATTCATAAAAGACGAAAATTACGATAATCCGCCCGAATTTCCTTTTTTGTGCCTGTTGGTATCAGGCGGACACACACAAATTGTAAAAGTAACTGCACCTTTGAAAATGGAAATTTTAGGTAGTACAATTGACGATGCAGCAGGAGAAGCATTCGACAAAGCCGCAAAAATGTTGGGGCTACCCTACCCCGGTGGTCCTGAAATAGACCGTTTGGCACAGGAAGGCAACCCTGATGCATTCCAATTTGCTAAACCAAGGATAAAAAATCTTGATTACAGTTTTAGCGGCTTCAAAACTTCAGTGTTATACTTTTTGCGCGACAGGATGAAAGAAAATCCTGAGTTTATTAAAAACAACTTGGCAGATATTGCTGCATCTGTTCAAAAAACTATCATTGAAATATTGATTGACAAATTTGAGAAAGCAATCAAGCAGACAGGAATTAAAAACATAGCAATAGCAGGTGGTGTAGCGGCAAACTCCGGAATACAAAAAGCAATAAGTGAGCTTGCCGATAAAATAAAAGGCAAAGCATATATCCCACCACGAAAATATACAACGGACAATGCAGCAATGATTGCAATTGCAGGATATTACAAGTTTTTGGAAAAAGATTTTGCCCCGATAACAATTGAACCCCTTGCAAGATACAACATATGAGCAAAGCCATTATCCATATCGGTTACCCCAAAGCGGCATCAACCTGGCTACAGAAAAATGTATTTCCTGCCGTAAAAAATGCCACACCCGTTTTAAAAAATAATATTACGAGGTATTTTGTTGAACCATTTTATACAGAATTTTCTCCCGAAAAAGCAAAGAAATTACTTCCCAATGCAGAAACATTATTGTTGAGTGACGAAAGGTTTTTGGGTGGAATGCTTACGGGAGGCTTAAACGGATTTGCCATAAAATGTATTGCCGAAAGATTCAAGGCAACATTTGACGAAGTTAAGATAATTATGGTTATCCGAAACCAGTTAGACATTATTGCCTCTACTTATGCACATTATGTATATTATGGTGGCACATACAACTTCAAGAAATTTTATTTGAATCCATCTTTTTATGTAATTCAAAGAACGGCTCTTTTTTCCCCATATTTTTTTGAATATTACAATATTTATAAAATATACAAATCATTATTCAGTGAAAATAATGTTACCGTATTACTTTATGAAGACATAAAAAATTCACCATTAAATTTCATTTCACAAATAGAAAGCAAAACCGGACTCAACTTTGACAAAAAAAAAATAAACTTCACTGAAATAAATATAGGCAAAAGCTATAAAGACATTCAAATACAAAGATTCATAAACAGATTTTTAAGACACAATTT
>JALTDM010000090.1 GCA_027074135.1 Bacteroidales bacterium | reverse complement strand
CTTACATCATGTAACCTTTGGTTATGCTCCAATCGTTCTGTTCGCATTAACGCTTCTAAAAAAATCTTTAAAACTTTGCTAATTCCTTCTTTGCCAACGGCAATGTCTGACAAAATTTTTGTAACTTACTCCTGTGTAAAGTTGAGGTTTTACATAATAATTACTTTTTAGTTAATAATTATTTTAAACATTACAAATTTAGGAAACCTCTCTTTACACACTTTTCGGTACAGTATCTCAGACGATTAAGATATTGTACTATTTGTGCAAATAATATTATATTTGTCATCAGAGAACGGTGTTTGTCTTATACCCCCAAATTATTAGGGAATTTTTAAATACCGTTCTCTTTTTATTTTTTAATCGTTTAGGACGAGAATGTTACAAAAATAATCATTTCTTTTACATGTGCTAAATTTTGTAAAAATATTAAATTTATATGTTGTTATCTTACTTGTGTTGTGAGGTAATTTTTGTTGTTAATTTGCGGAATAATAATAAGCAAAAAAGTTATCAACAGCTTGTTTATAAGTGTGCCGATGTGTGAAATTTGTATTTAATGTTGGGATTTTTGTTTAGGTGTGTTTTTTAGTTGCAATACAAATTTACATGAAATAAAAAAACTGCCCGCATTTGGGCAGTTTTAAGGGTTTTATGTTATATGTGCAGTTATGGTTTACAGCTTGCCGGACCAAAGTCCGTGGATGTTGCAGTATTCACGGGCTGAAACTTCTTTTCCTTCGGGTACCTCAAAAACTGCTTCGGGTGCATCGCCCGGATTCAAATGTTTTCTGTAAACAGCACCGTCCACAATAAGTTCAATCCATTCAATGTAATGTTTTTCTTCCATCGGATGAGCTGTGTTTTCGCCGACTTTCACCACATATTTATTGTCTTTTCTTTCTATGTAAGGCACGTGCTTTTCGGTTGATGTATCGGCTGTTTTTTCTTCCAATAGGTTCATCGGTTGTCCGCAGCATACGAGTTCACCTGCTCCTTCGTGCATTACTTCTACGATGTTTCCGCAGATTTCGCACTTATAAACTTGCATTTTCTTTGTCATAGTATTTTGTTTTTTTGTTATTCATTACAAAAGTAGTGGAAAATCTCAATATGTAGCTTAACTAAAATTAGGTAAATTTTGAAATGATTTCAAAAATGTGTCAGACTACTTTAGGGTTTTTGTAATTGAAGCGCATTTCTATCTTTCTTCCATTGTCCGAAAATTCATATTTATCCGTAAGGTTAGAAATCAGGAAAATACCTCGTCCGTAGGGTTTTTCAAGGTTTTCGTCTTTTGTTGGATCGGGCAGTGTTGTATGGTCAAATCCATTACCTTCATCTTCTACACAAATTACCAAACATTCTCCTTCGCGATATGATGTAATTTTCACTTTTTTGTCAGGGTTTCTTTTGTTGCCGTGTTGAATTGCGTTGCTTACTGCTTCGTGTACGGATATAAGCACATTACCGTAAAATTGTTCTGAAAATTGGAATTCGGAAAAAATTTCATCAATAAACGAATCTACAAGTTTTATATTTTCTATTCTGGAAGAGATTGTTAACACTTTTTTTGATTTTTCTTCTACCATTGATCTTGCAAGTTTAGAATATATTGTTTGTACTTTTGTTCATAAGTTTTGTTCAACTTAATGTTTTCTTTATAAAGCACATCACTGAACTTGGCTTTTAGTGTTTTATACGAGCCCAGTTTATTTTTGTTTCTATTTATTATGTCTTTTGCCGTTTCTGCTTTCCTCTGGTTGTCTGTTTTTCGTTGTCTTTCGGCATTTTCGGCTTCCAATAATCTTACGAGTATTTTATCTTGCCGTTTTATTAAATTTTTAGTTAAATTGTTGTTAATCAGGTCATTGATGTTTTGTTCCAACAATTTGTTTATTTGGTTGAGTTGTCTTACGGCATCCGGATGTAAATTACCGTTCAGAAGTTCGGATAATTTTTGGCGAAACTTTTCATATTGAGCTATTGACTTGGCAATTTCTTTGTTTAATTGTTTTGATCCTTTTCCGCCTTTGCCTTGTTTTTTGAGTTCGGAAATCATTCGTTGCAGTTGTTGCTTGAGGGATTCCATTGATTTTTGCATTTGTGAGATTTTACTTCCGGGTTTGGCTCCGGGTTTATTGCACGAACTGTTACTTTGGTTGGGTGCTTTCATTTGATTCACGATGGCTTGTATGATTTCAGATATGAGTAAATCCAGGTTGTTGGCGGAAGTCATTACAAATTGCTGTGTGGTAGCCGCTTGTCTGTAATTACCGTTTTTTAGTTGTTCTTCGGTGTGTTTCAGTTTCATCTTCAGGTTGCCGAGTTCATCTGTGATTACATTGGCAAGTTGCGGTATGCGTTGCGATATGGCAAACAGTGAGTCGCTTACTACTTCAAAACTTTCTTTCAGTTCGTGCTGTTTGCGAATAAGTTCGTTTGTTTTTGAATCGCGGTAGTAGTTGAGTTTGCAGAATTGTTTCATCAGGTTTTCTTGCTCCATTGAGAATATGTTTATGTTTTCGGCAAGTTGTTGAAGTGCGGTTAGGTCTTCTGTCATTTGCTGCATTTGTTGGCTTTTCATCATAGATTGCATTTGTTCTGCAAGTTGTTTCATATTTTGGGCGTTTTGCCTTTGTTGTTTGGAAGCTTTTTTGTTTTTGCCGCTTTGCATTTGTTGTTTGGATTGTTGTATCCCTTGCGTGATTTGTTCTTTTTGTTCCGTGAAGTTGTCAAGTTTATAAGGGTGTTGAAGTTCTGAGTTTTTTTGCTTGGTTTCTACGTATTTTTTCATTGCGTCTTCAAACTCCTTGCTGATCTTTTCCTGCTTTTGCAGAAGTTTGTTTTTTTCTTCTTCCGACTTGCCGGCTTTTTCGGTTTTTTGGGCAAGATCTTCTTGTTTCTTTGCAAGTTTTTTGAGTTGTTCAGATACTTTTTCTACATTTTTTTCTACTTCAAAACGCTTTAATATTTCTAGGTTGCGATCAAGTTCTTTTGACATTTCGTCAAAGTTGCTTTCGGCTTCTTTGGATTTTTCTTCAAATTTTTTGTTATCATTTTGTTGGAGTAGTTTTTGAAGTTCGTCAAGGAGTTTTTTCATTTCATCATCCATAAGTTTGTCCATTAACTTTTCTATTTCTTTTTGTTTTTTGACAAGGTCTTTTTGTTGTTGAGAGAGAGAGTTTACCAGATTGTTGGTTTGCTTGTACATACGGTTTATCTCTTCAATGTTGCGTTTGAGTTCTTGTTGTTTTTTGTTAATGTTTTCAAGGATTTTTGTTTTTTCCCATTTTGAAAGGTTTTGTGTAATTTGATTTTGGCGTAATTTTTCCATTTCGCGATTTATATCATTAATGAGATTTTGAGAGGTAAGCATTTTCTTTTCTATTTCTTTTTGAGTGGCTGTTTCTATGCTATCTAGTTGCTTAGTGTCTGGTTTTACAAATGCAAACATTATACTTTTGGTAGATTTGCTGCCGTTTATTTTGTCATTGTCCCACACTTCAAAGTAATATTCCACTTTTTTTGCATTGGAAGGCAATGATGCAAAATCAAAACTGTATTCAAAAGATTGTGGATTCAGGTTTTTGGCAATGGGAAGAGAAATTGTATCACCGTAGTTGTCGTAAGTATAGTTGAAAGTGAGTTTTTCAAATCCGTAATCGTCTTTTATCAATCCCGCAAAGTAATAAACAGTGGGTTTAAGTGAATCTGTGTATTGTTTTACTTTGATTTGCGGATATTTGTCGGGGATAACATTTATTTTGTAAGTGGCGGCTTTTTGGTTTTTGATGTACCGGTTGAAAAAATAAAGGTTATAATTTGTTGTGCGTTTTATTTGCTTTTCAAATGTGAAAATATTATTTCCGTTTTTTACGGCAGTAAATTTTGTTGAGTCAAAATCAAAGATTACCGAATCGGTGTCAAAAAGTTTGAGTTCCCATTTTATTTTTGAGCCTTCGGGGACTGTCAGGTCGCCGTTACCGTCTTCCACAGAGTTTTTTATGCCCGTGTATGCCGGAGGATAAATGTAAACTTTCAGCGATGAAAGTACAGGAGCAGGTATAACACTGATATGATACGGCTTGCTGTAATAATTGCCCGAAACAAAACGAAAATTTATATCATTATTAAGATTGTGAAATGTGTATGAAAATGTGCCGGCTTTTTCTTTTTGCATATAAAATTCATTGCTGCCGAATTGAATTATTACATTATCAGGAATTACATTGCCTATGGTTTGTACTTTTACAGTTATGTCTTTGCCTTTTACTACAGAGAGCGAATCGTCTTTTATTACAAATTTGAAAGGTGAAGGCGGAGCAATGTAGGTATCGTATTTTATTAGTCTTTCACTTCCCTTTTCAATAATTTTAGGATTGTAAGAAATAATTATAATAAGGGATAGAACTGAAAAGGCAAAAATTACGGCAGCGATCTTTATTATTTTTCTGTCTATTGCTTCGGTAAACCTAAATGGTTTTAATTCGTCAGTTCGCTTGTTTATGCCTGCAATTACGAGTTCACGGCTGAAGTTTTTATTATCTTTAAGTTCTTCCAGTTCAAGGGCATTTATCAGCTTATCTTTTATTTCTGGAAAGTGCGCAGAAATGATTTTTGCGGCTTCTTTGTCTGACAAAGTTTTGCCAATACCCATAAGTTTAATTAGAGGAATGGCGATGTAAAATACAAAAATGCTTAAATAAAGTGCCAGCGAAAAATAGAAAAGAAATGTTTTTACAGGAATGGTAAAATAATTGAAATATGATAAAATTGAAACTGACATAAGCCACAGGATTGAAATGGCGGCAGCATACATTACCCCCCTTATTAGTAAGTTTGTGTTGTATTTCTGTTTAAATTCTCGAAGTTTTTCTTTTAATATCAAGCCGCCTTCGTTCACTTGGTTGTGGTTTTATGTTTTTTACAGTTGGTTAATATTTACGGTGCGAACAAAACCACGCTCAAGGGAAATAAATGTTTCGGTGCTTACTACACCTTCTATCGATTGGATTTTGTTTACAATTATGTTTTTCAGATCTTCATTATCTTTTGCCACAACTTTGATGAAAAGCGAATATCTGCCTGAAACGTGGTGGCTTTCAACAACTTCTGGTATGTCTTTTATTGCATCAAACACTTTTGAATGTGAACTTTTACCAACCAAAGCAATTTGTATGCCGATAAAAGCACAGGTGTTAAAGCCGAGTTTTTTCAAATCAATTTCTATTTGTGTAGATTTTATTATACCGGCTTCTTTGAGTTTGTTTATCCGCTTAAATACTGCTACCGGTGACAGGTTTAATTTTGATGCTAAAACGGTATTTGACAGTTTTCCATCTTTTAGTAAGTAAGACAGGATTTTTTTATCTGTTTGATCTATTGTTTTCATTTTTGAAAATTTATTATTGAATTTGCAAAATAACGAAAAGTTTTTAATAAAAAGTGTGTTGTGGGTAAAAAAAATTAACCTTTTTGGTGTTGATTGATTATTCTATACAATTATTTTTACGGAACTATTAGACTTTTAATGGATATGTTAAATTTTGTATAAAATAAAAAGCCGCACTAAAGCGGCTTTTTAGTAGATTAACACTTGCTATTTTAATGTTTTTTATTTGGTTTAGCATTGGCTTTGCTTGATGTTTTCGGTTTGATATTAGCAGGCATACCGGTTTTTTGTCCATTTGCAGGTTGTTTTCTTTTTACCATACCGTGCAATCTTAGAATAACTTGAGGATGTTCAGGATCATTTGAAATTACTGTAATTGTTTTATATTGTTTATGTCCACCTCTTCCTCGAGTATTGAATCTGGCTTCTATGTAACTTTTTTTACCTTTTTTAATCACTTTATCTCCAACTAATGTTGCAGTACAACCACAACTGGATTTCACTTTTCTTATAATAAGGTCGCTTTTGCCTGTGTTTTTGAAACTAAATTTGTGAGTTATGAGATCTCCATCTGTAGCTTCTCCAAAATCGTAATCAATTTGATCGAATTCTATTTTTGGAGCTTTTTTGGGGTCAACGTTTGAAAAATCTTCCACAATGTTTGCACTTACATTAAGTCTGTTTGTCGTGATTCTTTTTCCGTTGAGAGTTACATACATGCGGTCGATTACATATCCCCAATCATTTTTCTTTGATGCATCATAAGTTACTACAATATGACCTTTTTTGTGTGGTCCTAATTTTTCCGGTACTGCTTTTACTGTAAGATGTTTCGGAACAAGTTGGAATCCTATTGTAATTGGTTCGTCACTATCGTTAATTATTTCCATTGAGTCAGTTTTTGTTTCGGTGTTTTTTATTTTCATCATTGCAATATGATTACTTCTTGCACGCAATACACCGAATTTTTGTGGATAAAGATCTTTTAAAGTTTTTTTCTTTGGAATTACTTCACCTTTTATCCTTAATACTATTACGGAATTTATTGCATTGGAATTTATTGTTATTGTTTTGGTAAATTTGCCCGGTCTGTGACTGGCATTATAAGTTGCTTTTATAAAACCTTTCCCACCCGGAGGAATAGGTTTTTTTGACCATTCAGGTACAGTACATCCACAGCTGCTTCTTACTTTGTTTATAATAAGAGGTTCTCCACCGGTATTTGTAAATTCAAAAGTGTGTGAAACTTTACCTCTTTCTTCAGGGAATTTCCCAAAATCAAAATTAGTTTCTTTAAATGTAATTTTGGGTTTCTGTGTTTGGGCTTTGATTTTTGCCCATGGCGCTGCAATCATAATTGTTGCCGCCATCAAGATTGCTACTTTTAATGCTTTCATTTCTATGAATTTTTATGTGTCCTTACATTTTTTCAAAAGTAAAAATTTTTAGCTGTTTTATTATTGTTTTTTTTCAGTTTTATTAAAATAATCTTTCTGTTTTATCAATCTGTCCACCAAATGTTCTTTTAATGTTACGAAATATGATTCCGGATTATAAGTAGAATTGACAACATAATTAAGACTATCTTTTTGATAAATACGTATAGTTATTGGAGTGAAATTTTTCCCTTGGTATGTTACTGTGTAAATCGGGCCTTTTTTAGGAACGAAATTATCGTCAAAATGTGAATCCGACAACCATCCTACTGAATTTAAATACGAATCGACTTTGTTGAAGTCTGCAGAATCTTTACCATTTATTAGCCATGCAGAATCTTTTTTTACCAAATAATATCCTGAATCAGGCATTGTGAAATTTATTTTATTTACATCATTCTTAACTAATTTTGCTATCATTTGGTTGCGTAGATTGTTGAAATTCCTGTTGAATGTTATAGAAAGCATACCTTTTACCAGATAAACATCATTTGATGCTCCTGTTCTAACAAATGTATAAGGTGTCCCATTTGTTCCCATTCCATTAGGTGTTTGTGTCCTTTTGAATCTGAATTTTCCTATGTAGTATTCACGAATAGTGTTTCCGTTTTGGTCAAAGAGTTTTACAATTGTGGCTGCAGAGTCAGTAAGTTCGTAATCTTTCCATTTATCTGGACTTGTTGCCACAACGCTTTCTATATTGAGGTTGGCAAGTTCCGACAGCATACTTGCTATCATATTGATGTCGGCTGTCGCGTGCTTGGAATCTTTTTTGACAATCCATTTCCCTTTATTTTTTATAACATAAACTCCGTCAGGTTCAGATTGTGACGAGATATAAATTTTTGCAATTTGTGCCGTATCTTTTATTGCCAACGAAGTAGAATCAAAATTTTTTTCAGGCTTATAGTTTCCCAATTTAATTCCGGCATATATCAAAACGAGAATTATTAATACACCAAAGTAAATTAGGTTTTGTTTATTTTTCATAACTCCAATTTTTTATTATTATATTAACCAATTAATACATTAATTCATTAAGATATTATTTGTAGTATTCTCCCATCCTTTTAATTCTCTTAATTTTATTTCGTTGTGCTCTGAAAATTCCGTAACCTATAATAAGTAATAATGGGAGCAAAAAGTTAAGATATTTTAATAGTGTTTTTGTACTGTCATCAAGTTCTTTTATAGGTCTTGCTGTAACAGCTTTAGTTCTAAGTCCTACAAGGCCCGTGTCATCAGATAGCCAATCTACAGCGTTTACAAATAAGTTTACATTATCGTCACCAAGTTGTACGCTTTCTTGTCCTTTGCCATTTATACAAAAATCGGCATCACCAAATACTACTATTTTTGCCGGTTTGCCATTATCCCATTTACCTTCAAAAGCAGCTGCAAGAACAATTTTTTTGTCTGTAAAGTCTGTTGCTGTCCATTGTTTTTGTATGTTTATGTAAACAGGGGTTTTGACCAACCCTGATTTCTCAGAGCTATATATTAATGGAGTATATTTAATTGTACTGTCTCCAACATATTCAACAGGACTAACAAATGGGAAAATCACTTGTTCTAATCCTGAGGAAATAGGATGTTTAGAAAAGTTTTTTGCTATAGGAAAATATGGGAAAGCAACGTTTGACATAAATCGGAACATACCACGTTCTTGTTGTACAGTAACCATTCCGCAAGATGCGTCTATTACAAGTTTAGCAGGTATTGATATTTTATGTTTAATAAGCCAAGATTCAAGTCCTGTATTGTTAGGTGTTGCATACATATTTTGTAAGTTACCATAAACACGGTTGTATGCTATAAGCATATGTCCCCCATTTTTTATATAATTATTCAAAATATTCAGTTCTCCGGTTGTAAATGAGTCTGCAGGGTCAATGATTAACAATGCTTTGTAGTCTTGTGGTATTGTAGCTGTGTCATTTAAATTGAATTCTCTTATCTCATAAAGCATTTTTAATTGACTGATAACTTGAGGCATTTCGTTTAGGCTTGCTTCTCCTTGACCTTGAACTAATCCTACTATTGGTTTATGTTTCAAAGTAAGTTTTTTTATAGCAGATGACAGTAAATATTCCATTGGTGCACCAGGCTGTATAAATGGAATAGCTTCTTTTTTTTCTTCATACATAATTACTGCCCCTAAATATGCTTTTTGTTGTTTTATTTGATCTTTTTCTCTTACATTGACCATAACAGGTTGTATGCCATCTTGTACGGCTTGTGCTTCTAACTTTTCATTTTCGTTTGGGTTTATGATTTCGTATTTTACTTTGCCTTTTGAGATGTTTGCATATTCTATCAGTAAATCTTTAAAATCCCTTCGGATATTTGCTATTTTAGGTGGTAAATCCTTTGAGAAATAAGCCTTTATGGTTATAGGTTTATCCAAGTTCCTCAAAATGTTTTTTGTTGCTTCACTTAATGTATATTGATGATTATCTGTAAAATCGAATCGTACAAATACATCAACGGAAATTAAGTCTATTATTATTACAATTGCAACTATTAATGCCGCCGATATGTAATACCTTTTAATATTCATAGCACCAAGTTTTTTAGTTTAAATTCCTTTTTGATAATGTTAAAACCGAGAAAAACAGACCTAAAAATGTGAGTGATGCAAAATAAATTACATCTTTGGTGTCAAGTACTCCACGGGAAATACTGTTAAAATGGGTACTCATATCTAAATATGAAAACATTTCAGCTACCCCTCCTGACATATTATTGGCGAAAACTGAAAATATTATATGGAAAAATAATCCTATGAATAGTGCAATAAGGAAAGCTACTATTTGATTTTTTGTAATGCTACTGGCATAAATTCCGATGCCTATATATGCGGAACTCATAAATAGTAGTCCTGTATATCCAAGTAATGTTGCTCCGGCATCAAGGTTACCGATATTAGCAAGAGTAATTACATAAGGTGCAGTAAGTGCAAGCGCGATAAATATAACAATAAGGTTAGCCAGGTATTTACCCAATATAAGTTGCCAGTCTGTAACAGGTTTTGTAAGTAATAGCTCTATTGTACCGCTTGATTTTTCTTCAGAAACACTTCTCATTGCAAGTGCAGGTATAAAAAAGAATAATGTCCAATATGCTACATTGAAAAAAGGTCTGAGGTCTACTTGACCTATTAGAAAAATATCCGTGCCGTAAAGCCATGTGAAAAATCCGCTGAATCCCAAAAACAAAACAATAAGTACATAGGCTATCAGCGAATCAAAATATGATGCAAGTTCTTTTTTTGTAATTATCCAAATTGTTTTCATACCATAAATATTTTTAATTTAATGTTAATTGTCTAAAAATATCTTCCAATTTCCTTTCAACGGGAGTTAGTTGTGTTAAGAACCAATTATTGTTTACGCACATTGTAAAAATATCTTTTCTTGATGATAAGCCAGGTCTTGATGTAACTTCAAACTTATTACCTTCTCTTGATGTTATGTCAACTTTGCCGACAGTTGCCAATTCATTAAGTTTTGATAAAACTTCTGAAGGAGAGCCGCCTTCTATTTCAACTATTAGACTCTCATTTTCCGTTGCTTGTGTTTTCAATGATTCAGACGTTCCATCAGCAACAATTTTACCTTTGTTTATAATAAGTATTCTATCTGTTATTGCTTCAACTTCAGGAAGTATATGAGTGCTGAGAATAACGGTTTTTTCTTTCCCGAGTTCACGGATAAGTTTACGGATTTCTACAATTTGATTAGGGTCAAGTCCACTGGTAGGTTCATCAAGAATTAGTATTTCAGGGTCATGAATTATTGCTTGTGCCAGTCCTACACGTTGTTTATATCCTTTGGACAGTTCTCCTATTTTTTTGTGTTTTTCATCGTAAAGTCCAACTTTTTCAATAACATCTTTTATCCTTCCTGTAAGATTATTAATGTCTAAGAGTTCGCCTACAAATTTGAGATAATCAATTACCGGCATGTCATTGTATAACGGGTTGCTTTCCGGTAGGTAACCTATATGCCGTTTTATTTCATTAGGCTGCTCTCGTATGGATATTCCATTAATAAAAACATCGCCGAAGGTCGGTGCGATGAAATTTGTAATAATTTTCATTGTGGTTGTTTTTCCAGCGCCGTTTGGCCCCAAGAATCCGACAATTTCTCCTGTATCTACGGTAAAACTGATGTTGTCAACAGCCAACTGTGGACCGTAGCGTTTGGTTAAATCTCTGACTTCTATTCTCATAGCACCTAAATTTTTATGGTATTAAAATTCATTTTCTGTTTAACTGATCCTGATGTGTTTTTATTGTGTGGTTTGGTAGGTTTTGTTTCTAGATTTTCAAAAAAGTCATTATTCATCATCATTTGCATTTGTCTGATAAACATTTGGTCCATTCGGTTAAATTCTTTTTCCATGTCAAATAAATGTTGTTCCGGTTTGATATCAAAAAACTTTGCAAATGTTGAGTCTTCTTCATAAAATGGTTTGAAATCACTAAAAAATTGTTTATAAATAGAATCTGAATTTAGCGCACTTGAATTATTACCTTTCCAAGTTATTACTACCGTAGAATCATAACTGACAAAATTTCCACTTGTGTCTCTGTTTACTTTTATTTGTACATTGACATTTGAACTATCAGGTATTGCTTGGGAAAACCCAACTACTTGTAATAGGCTGACAAATAGTATTGTCAGTAATGTTTTTTTTGCTGACATAACTTGTAACTTTTTATAATCCGTTACTGGATTAACAAAAAATATTCCTTAGTTATTTTATGGTAATTTGCTAATTGAAGTGTTTTTCCACTTTTAATAATTATGTGGA
>JALTDM010000089.1 GCA_027074135.1 Bacteroidales bacterium | reverse complement strand
ACCTAGTATTATTATTAATGTTAAATATATTAAATTTCTGTTTTTCATTTGTTTAGATTTTTTATAGTATATTTTTTCTTAACTGATATATAATAAATTATTCCAAAAATAATCAAAAGTAAAATAGGCAAAACAATATTTATAAATTGTATATAAAATCTATTTTTATTTATGAATTCTTTATCCAATAAACGCAATTTTATATTTCTGGCTCTTACATCAAGCAATCCGATATCGTCCATCAGATAGTTTATTGCATTTAAGAAAAATTCTTTGTTTCCATAAGTTTGCTTTGTGTATTTATCATATCCCAAAGGGAAAGGTTCTATTTTACCTCTTACCTTGCTTACTTGATTTTTTATCAGATCACCATCAGACAGAACGATCATCTTAGTCGGTTTACTTTCGGTTTTGAATCCTAATTTTTTACTCATATCTTTTTGAGACTCTGGAGTAAGTCTATTTTTGAATGCAGATTCAAATTTACCTTCCAATAAAACACCTACAGGGACGTATGAGTATGCAAACATTTTCAAATCCGGTTTCATACTTGCTGTTGCTAAACTTACTTGTACCGGAACATTTAGTATTCTAGTGTATTTTGATGTTGTCAATAGTATGGTTTTTTTCACGTTTTTATTGTGTCCAACCGTATCGATTGTGCTAGTAAATTCTCCTTTTACCAGATTGAGATTTTTGGATATGTTATGGGTAGGTGATGGTATTAAAAGTGGAGAATACAGCCATGGGAACATTTCAAATCGAGGTGGCTCGTTGGCTAAAGACACGTTTATCGGTATCGCTGCACATTGGATATCTTGTACAAGATTAGGATTAACTCTGACGCCGTATTTAAATAGCATATCAAGTAAGTTGATACGACTTATGAGATCTAATGCATAAGTATAATTTTGATATGCCAGGCTGTCAAGAGAAACATCTGCTCCGTCAACTACCCATAACGATTTTCCACCATTCATTATAAATTGATCAATAATGTATTTATCATATTTATTAAATGCTGAGTCGGGTTTTGCTATTACTATTGCATCATATCCTTTCAGGGCATTCAGTTGCCCGTTCATCTTGATCCTTCTTACATAATAATCTTGCGAAAGTGTTTGTAATATATCTGCCAGATGGTTGGCATCAAGTTCGCCGTGCCCTGCCAAAAATGCAATTCTTTTTTTCTTTGTTTGTTGTAATTTATGTATAGAGTTTACGAGTTTATACTCAATATCTTCTACCGAGTTATTAAGATTTTCCTCGGGAGTTTTGTTTAGGCTTTGTTCCAAAAAGTTTATAGGAATGTATTTATCTTTGTAATACATTATTGCTCCGGGGAAAAGTATTTTTTGGGATTTTTCACCTCCTTTGTCTCGTTCATATACATTAACCGGATCTAGCCCCATATCATAAAGTTGTTTCATTACTTCCCTTCGCTTTTTGAGATTTTCTTCCTCATATGGGTCAATAATTTCATATTCGATATTGTCTCCGGCAATAACTTTAAATTCGTCCAGCATTTCTGTTACGGCATCTTTGAGCCTTTTGAATCCGGGAGGCATTTCGCCATCCAGATAGAACTTAATATAAACGATATCGTCCAAGTTTTTTAGAATCTTTTTGGTGGTGTGGTTTAATGTATATCTTTTGTCGGAAGTCATATCAATTCTGAAAAAGAAGTACTGAGACAATATATTGAGCAGCAATATAATTATTACCAGAAAGGTAAATTCCAAAATGTTTTGCCGCTTGAGATTATTTTTTTTCATTTTTACTTCCATTTTCTGCTTTGTAGTTTAAGTCTCGTGAAAAATAAAAACAAAGCAATTACACTTAAAAAATATATAATGTCACGGCTATCTATAACACCCCGACTGATAGAAGTGTAGTGAGCGCTGATTCCGAGTGATTGGATAAGTGCTGAGGTGGGGCTCAGGAAATTAAGCATTGCCAACGAATCAAAACCCGTGTAAAAGAAAAAGGAAATTAGTACTGCAATAATGAATGCAATTATCTGATTTTCGGTAAGTGACGATGCAAAGATACCTATTGATACGTATACTGCTGCTAAAAAGAAAAGACCTATAAATGAACCTGTTATGCCGGCTATATCAATATTCCCTTGAGGTACTGCCAAAAAATAAATAGTTGCAAAATAAATGATTGTAGGCATAAGTGCCAGAAAAACAATAAACAATGATGCCAAAAATTTTGCAAATACAATTGTAAAATCACTGAAAGGACGTGTCAGAAGTAATTCAATTGTGCCGGTACGTTTTTCTTCGGCAAATACTCTCATTGTGATAGCAGGTATCAGAAACAGGAAAACCCATGGCGCAATAATGAACAGGGAATCTATGTTGGCATATCCGGTATCTAGTATATTGAACTGTCCGGAAAATACCCACAACAGCAAGCCTATCATTACCAGGAAAACTGATACCACTACGTATCCGATGAGCGAGCTGAAAAAATAATTTACTTCCCTTTTAAATAGAGTGAACATTTTTTTGTTAATTTGCTGCAAAAGTAAAAAAAAAAGCAGTACTTACTTCTTTTCTTGGTATGAAACGAATTACCGGTTTTTATATTGTGTTTTTATTTTTTCATTTTTACGGACTTTCTCAAGATAGTTTGAAGTTTATCAATTTTAAACCTGATGGAGTAATGCTTCAAGCGAATTACGGTTTTATTTCTCCGCATCATCCATATATGCATTATTTGCTTAAAGGACATGTCAAAAGTTTTGAAATAGAAACTATCCACAGGTTGAGTGGGTATAAATATTGGCATAAGTTATATAAGTATCCGTATATGTCATTGGGGTATTATTTTGCAAATTTGGGAAATATTGAACAGTTGGGACAGGCACATGCATTTTATGGAAAAATAAGTATTCCAGTGAGAAGGTCAAAACACATTTTTTATAATCTTGCAGCAGGCGTAGCATATTTAACGAAGAAATTTGACCCGCATACCAATTATTATGATATGATAATTGGCTCTCATATAAATTTTTATTTTAGGACCGGAATGACCTATTTTTTCAAAATTGGGCAAAAATTCTCCGGAGGTATTAATCTCAATTTGGTGCATTATTCAAACGGTAATGTAAGGGAACCTAATGCTGGGTACAATATAGTAAGTTTAGGAACAATTGTAAATGCAGATTTTCGTAAGACGACTATTGTTCAACAAAAATTCCAATTACCTGACATTAAGAAAAATAATTACCGTTTTTATGCTGCTGCCGGATATAAAAGTGTGCCTGAGGATGTTTATAATACATATTTGGTTTATACTTTTAGTGCAGATTATATTCGCAGGTTTGATTATAAAAATGCTTTAAGTGCCGGTGCTGACTTCTTTTATGATCGTAGTATTTATTATCATAGGTTATTGTCTGGTATGGATTTTAAAGAATCATATTTGTATCAATCGGGCGTACATATTGGGTATGAGCCTTATTGGGGAAATACTTCTATATCTTTGCAATGGGGTGTTTATTTGTATAATAAGTTGATGCTGAGGGGAATTTTTTATCATAGAGCTGCAATTACACACCGTTTCAATCATATTCTGGTGTCGTTATCAATTATGTCTCATTTTTTTAGTGCGGATATTTTGGAATGGCGTGTGGGATATGAGTTTTAGTT
>JALTDM010000088.1 GCA_027074135.1 Bacteroidales bacterium | reverse complement strand
GTTTCCTGTGCATAAGACTTGATGAATTGCATTGTTTCGGCAGGGTGTTCAAACGCATATTCAACACTGTCGCCGATAAGTTTGTCCAAAAGCATTTGCACAGGTCTGTCAAACTTCCGACTTATGCAAATACCACCCAACGGTAGCGGCAGGTTGTATTCCGTTTCCCACCATTCACCAAGGTCCAAAATCTTTAAAAGACCTTTTTTGTGGTATGTAAAACGAGTTTCGTGAATTATCAGCCCGGCATCAGCCTCACCACTCAAAATAGCATCTTCAATGTCTGAAAATAAGTATTCCCGTTTATTTTTCACTTCGGGCAAAGCTATACTCATCAGCAGGTTAGCCGTGGTATTTGCACCGGGGATAGCCACCGTCTTTGAAGGCAAATCGTCAATACTGATTTTATCTTTTGCAATTATCAGCGGTCCGTTGTTTTTGCCCAAAGCACTGCCAAAATTGCTCAAAATGTATCTGTCTGCCACCTTGCCGTAAGCATTAAAACTTATTTTGGTTACATCTATTTTGTCGCGGAGTGCCATTTTGTTCAAGTCTTCCACATCTTCCACCACAAAGTCAAACTCAATACCGTAAGTGTCTATTTTGCCGTTTACCAAAGCATAAAAAATAAAAGTATCGTTCGGGCAAGACGAAAAACCGAATCTGATTTTTTTGTTCATAATTCAAAGTTTGATTTTATAAAGTCTTTCAATTCTATAATCGCATCTGCGGTAACCCAGTTATTGTCGTTTACATAATTTGAAATAGTCCTGATAGCTGCAAAGTTCACCTTCTCCCGCTTGCACACATAAAAGAATGCTGCACCTTCCATTGTCTCAATATCGGGTTTATAGCTGCCATTTTTTACAGGATCAAAGCCTACAATGGAAGTAGTTATTCCATTGGCAGAAGGCAAAATGGAAAAATGTTTATTATTAGTGATTATGCCGTTTTCAAATGGGAAAGAGTCTTTATCCCACAGCCCCGCCTCAAACATTGATTTTAGATTTTCCCCCATAACTTTGCCATAAGTTGCCAATGCTTCTGAGGTTACTTCAACTGTTTGCAATGGCTTGAAAGTACCGAAACTGCCTGCAATACCCACATTAAGCACCAACTTGTAACGGTTTTGAGACAAAACCTTTGTCAAAGCATAGGCAGTAGGCAAAATACCAACACCTGTTACCAGCACATCAGCGGAGTCCGATAAAGTAAAAAAATCCTTTGAAACTTTACCTGCCAAAGGTTCAATTTCCTTGTGCGTTGCCGAAACTATCAAGTATTTTTTTTCACTGCTCTTCATCGTCATTTTTAAACTTGAAAGGCACAGGCTCTACTGTATAACCTTTTTTTCGTAAAAGTTCTATTACACCATGTTCACCCGGTAAATGTGCCGCCCCGATTGCATTAAATGTAGGTTGTTTCTTTATGAGTTTAGATATTCGTTTTGCCATTACTTTGTTTCGTTTTATCAGGAAAGCTTCTTCAAAATTCCCCGGCAAAGTAGTATCTTTAAGCAATTCTGATAATTTGTTAAGATCTTCATTTCTGTATGCTTTCACTAAATCTTCAAAGTTTTGGTTTGTGGTGTCGCGAACAGTTTCCATAAGCATTTTTGCTTGGTCTTTCAGCGAAATTTTATTTACTGCGGCAAGTTGTTCTTTAAGTTTTTCAATTCCGTAAACTGCCATTCCAGCATCTTTTGCTTGTTTAAAGAAAAACATATCAAGGGCTTCTTCTTCATCCTTAGGCATAGACAGTTGCATAAGTTGGCTTTGGATAAAAAACGGTTTTGTTTTATTATACAACAATGCACTTTGTCCCAACTTATCTTGCAAAAATTTGTCAAGCTCATTGTATTCTCCGGGTGTAAGTAAATCTTTGAGGGTGTGTTTTTTCATCAGCATAAATTGCTTCAATTCCTTTCCGTCAATTTTCTCCGGATTCAGTTCCATTGCATAAGCCTCACAACTCTTCAGGGTGTTGAGCACCGTATCGTCAAAAGCAAAAACACGTTTGTCTTGAATATGAATAGTACCATACAAATACGATGGCTTTTTCAGCCCTTTGCCCGTAATCTTCCATAACAGGCTTTGCCCGTTTACCAAATTAATCATTACCGTAAAAATTACTAATGTTGAAAAATATTTTTTCATAGCCTTAATTTATTTTATTACAATATTTTTTTCGTATTCCACTAACATATCTTTCCACTCCGATGGAATTTCCAAAGATTCTTTTTTTGAATAATTGTAACCTACCAAAACCGTTTTGCACTTAGCTACAGGGATTTTATCCTCAGATGATTTTTTGAAAATACCTTGTATCATTTCAATGCTCTTGTTTCCAACCTTGCTCACTTTAGTACAAACTTCAACATCGTCGTTTATAAAAACCGGTTCGTAAAAATCTATAGTCATATTTACTATTACCAGCCCGAATTTATCCCAATCAAAACCCGGGTCTATTACTTCTTTAAAATAAACCATTCTGGCATAATTCAAATAACTGAAATACACTGCATTATTTACATGTCCGGCAATATCAATATCCTCAAATCTAATCTGTATAGGTGTGCAGTGTTTGTACTTTATTTTTTGGGTAAAATCTTGTTTCATTTGTTTGTTTTTAATATCACAATATTTTTGTCGTCACTTATTATCTTCCCCCATATCATTTTGAGATACCGAAACAAGTTCAGCATAACGTTATTAGAGATAAGATTAACACCTAACGTATTGAATAATTTTTCAATGGTTAATCCATTGCAAATATAAGCATTCATCTAAAATATCGTGGTAGATATAGTTTAATTAACGGGGAAAAATAAAATAAAGTAAACAGTACAGGTAATTATAAAAGAAGAAACGGGAAGTAAACAGCATTAACTTCCCGTTTCAGTATCTAATGAAAAAATTGCTTCACCACCTTGCCGCTCTGATACACTTTTTTAGTGTCGGCTATACGGTAAAAATATACACCTTGTGGTAGTGACGACACATCTATGCTGTTCATTTGCGGCACCAACGGCTTACTTATTATTTGCCTGCCATTGACATCATACAGCAGCAGGTTTGCCCTTATGCCGCTTCCCAAACCATTATCCACATACAAAACGTTCTCTACAGGATTGGGGTAAACCAATGCCACCTTTTCCTCTACATCCAAACCGTGTGACCACTGAAGATTACCCATAGAATCCACTTTGAGGAAGAAAAAACCCGTGTGTGCATATAAGACACCAAAAATCAAACAACCTTTATCTTTTGTTGTTATTGAATAAAAAGGATAATGTAGTAAATCTTGGTTATAATACCTTGTCCAAATCACATTTAAATTCGTATCCAATTTATATAAAACTATGGAATTTGTATCATTATGATATACCATATTTATATTCCAATTTGTTTGCCCTGAAAAATAAAAATATTTATCGTCTATTCTTGATAAACTTTTTGCTTCGGATGGTGAACTATTTAAACTCGCTCCTAAACTTTTATATGTAAGTAAGTGTAAATTATTATTGTACAAATAAACACCCATTCCACGATATAAATCCCAACTACCCTGAATTGTTTGAGACGAATATACAAATCTACCTGGACTTAATCTGAGATAATTGTTCTGAGATGTAACAGGTGGTATTTGAACGAAATTCGGTGTTTT
>JALTDM010000087.1 GCA_027074135.1 Bacteroidales bacterium | reverse complement strand
TTATTTACAACAAGCGAAAAGAAATCACCCTGCAACTTATTGACTTGTTCAACCACTTTTATTACAAGATAGCGGAAGACAATTACAAAATCACTATTGACTACAAATCACACTTGAATGACAAACCCTTATCAGAACTTTTGGCAGAATCTGTTGAAAACGACAAGATATTGCAATACACAACAAAAGGCATTCACAAAGACGATTTGATTTTTAAGATTAACGGATTGAAACTTAAGAAAATAGCATCACAAGGACAACAAAAAACACTCTTGATAGCCCTGAAACTTGCAGAAGAGAAAATTATAGAAGAACAATCGGGTAAAAAGCCGATTTTGATATTGGACGATGTTTTTGACAAATTGGACGAAAACAGAGTGGAAAGGATGATAAAAGAATTGTCGGATTCGCACAGCGGACAAATCTTTATTACCGACACCCATACCGGAAGAATGGAAGAAATAAAAAATAAAATAAGCGTTCCAACCGTTTTGCATAAAATGGAAAACGGGAAAATAATTTCAACTTTATGAAAAAGAAAAAAATCGATACCCGCAATTACATACATAATTTAGTAAGCAGCACCTCAACAGTACAAGAACTTCTACAACAATTTTTTATAGATGCAAAAACCGGAAATCTTTACCGTGAGGTAATATTGAAAAAAATATGGATGGATACCGTAGGTGAAAAAATTTGGCGTACTACACTTCGTGTATCTGAAAAAGATGGTATATTGTTCATAAAAATGCGTTCATCCGTAGCTAAATCGGAAGTTATAATTCGCAAGAACGAAATTCTGACAGAATTTAACAAAAAATTTTCGCAATACGGTAAAATCGAAAAAATAGTATTGATTTGATACGCAAACTATTACATATTTTACCAATCACTGTATTTATTGCTACCACGATATTTTCCTGTAAAACAACCAAATATGTACCGGATGGAGAATACTTGCTTACAGCCAATAAAGTTATTGTAAAGTCCGACACCAAGTCAAAAATAGACCCTGATGATATTGAAGGTTATATTAGACAAAAACCGAATACAAAGATTTTACACATTATACCATTGCGTTTATGGATTTATAATCTGGCACAATCAGGGAAAAAAAGAAGATGGAAAGAAAAATTATTAAATGTATGGGCAGAACCACCTGTTATTTATGATGAGATGTTTACCTCAAAAACAATTAAACAAATAAAAATCTTTTTACAAAACAGCGGTTATTTTAATTCTGAAATTGATACCGAATTAATTCATCCGTCATCACAAAAGATTAAGGTGGTTTATAAAATCCACTTGAAAAAACCTTACCGCATCACCAAAGTCAAATACAAAATATTAGACAATCATTTAAAAAAAATCATAATGTCTGACACATCTGGAACTAACCTAAAACCCAGTAAAATATACAACACCGACCTGTTGGAAAAAGAAAGAAGCAGAATCGTTTACTTGCTAAAAAAATACGGATATTACGGTTTTAACAAGAATTACATTGAATATTTGGCAGATACGAGCAACTATCAAGTAAAACTTACAACAATAGTAAAAAACAGAAAAATAAATAAAAATCATCCGTTAGGTTCTCTTCCACACATAAAATACAAAATCGGGAATGTCACATTTTATACAAATTATGAAACTTATAAAAACACAAAAATTGCAGATACATCGGAAATCAACGGTATAAAGTTTATTGTTACACCACCTGAAATTATATCGACCAAAGTAATCTACCGGGGCAATTACATAAAACCGGGAGAATACTATAATATTGAAAATGTAAAAGCCACATATAATTACCTTTGGAAATTAAACTCTTATAAACTTATCAACATCTATTTTGTACCCGATTCCAATAAAGATGATGTAATAAATTGTTATGTAGAATTGTCACCTTTTAAAAAATACACTATTTCTACAGAATTGGAAGGTACAAACACATCCGGCAATTTAGGTGCACAGGGCAATATCCAACTTACAGACAGAAGTTTGTTCGGGAATGCCGAAATTTTGACTATGAACATAAAAGGTGCCATTCAAAGACAAACCGTTTTCACAGTTCATTCTGATGATGAAGTTATTGAGTACCTGCCATTCAATACGATAGAGACCGGTGGTAATGCCCGTCTTGCCATTCCACAGTTTTGGTTACCTGTAAATTCCGAGAAATTCGTAAAAAAATACAGTCCTAAAACAATTATCAGCTCAAACATAATTTATCAAAAGCGACCCGATTACGAAAATGAGATTCTTAAAGGAAGTTTCGGTTATTCTTGGAAATTCTCGCCAAATCTGTACAGCTCATTCAATCTTTTGGAACTCAACTCCGTAAAAGTTTTTAATATTACCCCTGATTTTGAAAATAAAATAAAAGGAACTTTTTTGGAATACAGTTTTGTTGACCACATAATCACGGCAACAAATTACACCCTGGCTTACAATACACCGTTAAGCCGAAAAAACGCTTTTTCTTTATACGGCAAAATTGAATCATCAGGTAATCTATTGAGTTTTATCAACAAAAAACGACCAAAGTTGTCAGTACAAAATGACGAAGGACAGTATCTGCTATTCAACCTTCCGTATTCACAATATGTAAAATTTGACATAGACCTTAGATATTATCGCAACTTACCTCGCAAACAACAACTTGCATACAGGTTCTTCGGCGGCATTGCTTATCCATACGGGAATATGAAAATCTTACCGTTTGAAAAAAGATATTACGCAGGTGGTGCAAACGGGATAAGAGCTTGGGAAATACGAACACTCGGACCGGGTAATTACCGAGATACTACACTTAATTATCCTAACCAGTCCGGTGATATGAAGTTGCTGTTCTCGTGGGAATACAGGTTCCCGCTATTCTGGATGATTAACGGAGCATTTTTTATAGATGCCGGCAATATTTGGGCAGTTACACCCGAAGACCCAAGACGTTTAGTGCATTTCTACATAAATAATTTTTACAATCAAATTGCTATAGGCTCAGGAATAGGTTTCAGGTTTGACTTCACAGTATTCATTTTCAGGCTTGATTTTGCAATGAAGGTAAGAGACCCTGCAGAACCCGAAGGAGAAAGATGGCTACCTGTAAGGCAAAAACCATCACTTGGAAATTTCAACTTTAATATAGGTATCGGATATCCTTTTTAAAGTTTTATAAAGAAAAAACAATGAACTAAATAAGTATTTTTCACTCAATAATTTTTATATTTGTTGCGGAAAAAAATATTAAAATGAAGCATAAATATTTTATTGTCATTATTATTGCATTTATATTCTTGGGATTCAACAAGATATATGCACAAAAAACAGTAAATGAAGACTCGTTAAAACATCCCGAAAGGTATCAAAGAATAGACTTGGATGATTTTAATGCCAAACTTTTGGAATCAATTGTTCTAGAAAAAATTAATATTAAAAGAGCATCCGAAGCTTACGACAGCTTGGTAATAAATACAATTTTGCAAAACGCAGCCGAAGACCAAGCAAACTTTATGGCTGCTAAACAAGAAGCAACATTATACCAATCCGGCAAGAAAAAAACAACCGGTAAAAGAATTCAATATTACGGTGGTTCTACATCGGGAGATGAAGTTGTAACCAAAATGTCACCCAGAAAAGGTAAATTTACTCTCACCTACAATACACTTGCCGACA
>JALTDM010000086.1 GCA_027074135.1 Bacteroidales bacterium | reverse complement strand
AAAAAGAACATCCTTAACTATACAAAAATAGTCTTTTTTTTTTATTACAACAAATAATTTTATGGAAAAAATGAAAAAATTTATTCAGGATAATAAAAATAGATTTGTATTGGCGAGAATGCAAAAAACACGATGTTTTAAACTATTGGGCTTTATCAAAATATGATGGAATAAGGAAAGTAATAAAGTATTACCCAACAACTATTACCCGAAATACTTCTCAATTATCCTTTTGGCATTATTAAAACGTGCTTCTCCTACACCTCTTACTATTTCATACCTGAACCCGTAACTTTCCAACTCTTTCACATACATATCATAAACTTCCTTCCTTAACTCTTCCGAAGGCAGTTCTCTTAACGGATCATATTCCCATTCCAAATCGGGATAAGTCAATAAATACAAATCGTAAGGATTATTTTGTATCTCATTTAACACAAAATCGCTGCAAATACCATATTTGTAAATACTCCAAATCTTTATCACAATCAAATCCGTGTCGGTAAACAAAAATTTATTAGCCTTGCTCATTAGTTTATACTCACTGTTCAATTGTCCGCGAGCAATTTTTTCCAAATCGGCATATACATAATCCCTGCCAAGATTATCAAGATATTCACGAGCATATTCAGGAACCCAAACCGTATGATATTCTTTTGCCAGTTCTTTTGCCAAAGTTGTTTTTCCCGTTGATTCGGGTCCTGTTATCGCTATTCTGACAATTCTGTCGTTACTTGTTTTTTCCATTGAAAATATCCTATTATTGCCATAAAAGTTAAAACTAAAAAGAAAATGGTAGTCGGATAAAGTTTTTGCGAGAAATAAACTCCCGTAGATACCACATCGGCTACAATCCACATAAGCCAGTGTTGCAAATACTTATGCGATAGCATCCAACTTGCCACAAAACACAATGCGGTGGCAAATCCGTCCCAAAACGGCACGACCGAATCGGTAAACCTGTCCAAAAACAAATAAAACACCACAGTCAAAGCCAGCAATGTCAAAAGGATATAAATCCATTGTTTTCCGGTCAGCAATTTTATTTTATCATCGTCATCAGCCTTTCCTTTGAGCCAATTATACCAACCATACACACTTATTGCCACATAATAAAATTGCAAACTCATCAGTGCGTACAACTTGGAAGTGAAAAAAATATAAATGTAAATAAGTGCAGTTATTATCCACAATGGCCAAAAAGCCAATTTCTGCTTAACTTGAAAAAACACGGCAACAATACCCAATGCCGAAGCAAAAGCCTCCAAAGGATTGATTGCCACACCTGCTATCAAAATATCTTCCATTATCTATAAATTTTCTTTTTTTACAAATCCTACCAAAAAGTTACCTTTTTCGTTCAATTCCCTGGGGTCGACTTTTTGTTCAGCCTCTTCAATTTTTGCGGGGCCGGTTTCTGCCGGATTCGGCATAAGCAAACAACCTTCGACAACAGGAAAGCCTATTTTCATTAAATCTTGCACAAGGGATTTGTATGTATAAAAATTTGCTCCCGAAAATACCGGACTGCCTTTCCTTATTGCACTAAAAGAACCTTTTAAGTTTAAGGTGCCTATAATAAAATATCCTTCCGGCTTCAACACCCTTTTTATTTCCTCTATTGCCTTGTCCCTGTTGCTTACAAATTCAATGGATGTAACGGCAACAACTGCATCAACAGAATTATCTGGGAACGGCAAATTTGTTGCATCCGCTTGCATAAATACAGCGTTCCTTATCTTTTTTTCGAGGGCAACCTCAATCATTTTGTCCGAAACATCCATAGCGGTAATACAAAAACCTTGCTCGGCAAAAAAACTAGTCCAATGTCCTGTTCCCGCACCGACTTCCACAATGTGGCGAATATCAGTCTTTTTCAAATATTTCAAAAAAGTGCGTTTTTCAATTTCATCAATCTTTCTACCTGTTTCCGATTCATACCAACCGTCGTATTCCTTTGATATTTCACCGAAATCAAATGTTGAGTTCATATCTTTTTTTTGCAAAAATACAAATAATAACCGAGTTTAATCCTGTACCCCCTTGTTTCTGACATCAATCAACTCTGCCAAAATGGAAATTGCAATCTCAAATGGTGTGTCCGATTTTATTTCAACACCCACAGGTGATTTTATTGCATCAACTTTTGCCTTGTCAAATCCCATATCAATCAATGCTTTGCGTGTTTTTCCCGCCTTTGATTTACTTGCTAACATCCCAATATACTTGTATCCGGAATTTAACATCGCTGCCGCAGCCTCAATATCGGTATTATGCATTTGAGTCATTATAATAATATATGCATTTGTCTTGTTATCAATAATTTTTGAAACATCTTTATAATCAGTGAGAACAATTTTATTTGCAAAAGGATGTTTTTCTTCTGAAGCCCACTCTTTACGGTTGTCCGCAACCACCGTATAAAAGCCTGCTTTAGGTGCCAATGCCGACAATTCCTTCCCGCAGTGTCCGCCACCTATTATATATAGCACATCCGGATTGAACAAAGGCTCAACAAATAATTTTAGTTCGCCACCGCAAGCCATTTTTACTACGCCGTTTTCTAGAGACACTTCAATGATAAAAGGATGCAGCGGCTTATCTTTAAGCACTTTTTTTATAACATACCTTTCCAACACTCCACCACCTACAGTTCCGTAAATATTGCCGTCTTCATATACAATCATCCTAGCCCCTACCCTGTTTGGGGTTTCACCTGAAGTGGAAATTACAGTTACAAGGTATGAAAACCTGTTTTGTTCAGTTGCTTCAAAAATTTTTTTCAATAGATTACTGTCCATCAGACTTTTGTTTTCCGTTTGTAAATAAACTTTTCACTTCGCTTGCAAACAATTTTATATCTTCCTTATTAACTAAAAAATCTGAAAATTTACTTTTGGTATAATAAACAAACAATGTTAAATAATACAAAAACAAAAAAACATACGATACCGAAGTTGACCAAGCTGCACCAATTACTCCATACAAAGGCACCCACCAAGTCAAAAATCCTCCCAATACCGCAAGCGAAACAAATGTTCCCATACTGAAATGCAATGCCCTGCCTGTTCCCGAGAAAAAAACCGCCAAAATCCTGCTCACCGAAAACAAAAGTATTCCCGGCGACAAAGCCCAAATAACATCTTTCACTCCGTAAAATTCACTGCCGAACACAAACACATATACACTACGTGGCAATACCAACAAAACCACAAGTATTGCAAGCGTTATAATAAAAACAATCTTGAAAAACGAAAGTACATAATATTTGGTGCGAACATATCCTTCATCGTCTTTTATGTTAGATACCCTTGCATACAAAACGGTAGAAAAACTGCGGCTTATCATCCAAGAAGCCTCGGTAAGTTGATTACCAACAGAATATATACCGAGAGATGCCTTGCTGTAAAAATGCTCAACAAAATAATAACCTCCACGGTAATTAAATAACAAAGCGATATTTGCAAGTTGCAACATCACACCATAATGAAGCAAATCTTTAATCAATTTTTTCAAACTGCCGCCCTCACCTTTGTCAAAAAACGGGATTAAATAAGCCAACGACCAAAAGTAAATAACAATGTATGCGGCAAACATTCCGTAAAGGTATGCCCACACGCCTTCACCTTTGGCAATATATACGAAATAAGAAAAAATTGCCAAAATTATCAGCACATTGGACACGCTTAAAATGTTGACTTTGTGGATTTTTTCTTTACCAAGCAATATATTAAAATGAACGGAAAACAACGAAGCAATGAAT
>JALTDM010000085.1 GCA_027074135.1 Bacteroidales bacterium | reverse complement strand
AAATTTCCGTTTTAGTTATTTCATTTGTATTGAAGTATAAAATTCCTGTGGTCGGGTTTGGGAAAGGATATATTTTACTTTTATTGTTTGCCACTTCAGTGATGAATACTCCGGGTTGGTATTCCAGAGCGCCTATGTCTATTGCACTGCCGTATATTCTTGGCCTTCCGTACAGGTCTGTTTCGGGTATGTATGGTAGTCCTGCGGTGTCTCCCGCGTCAATTGCGGGTGAGCCGGGTTGAGGGTAAAGGTTCATACCTTCGGTGCTGTGACCGGGCCCTATTCCCTGTGGCAGATTGTAAAACACCGGGTCGCTTTCCAAGCAGTTTATGCGGGTGTAACCACCATTGTAAGTATTGTTGTAGATAATACTGTTAGATATGGTGAAAGTACAATTTTCATGAAAATAAAAAACTATATCATTATTACAAATTGTGTTGTTGTATATTTTTGCCGTTGATGTTTCATAATAATACATTGTAAAAGCATAGTCATTATTGCATATTATATTATTACAAATATATACACCAGTATCTCCGCTAAAAAGCATTATCCCTCCACTTTTGTTATTCATAATTATGTTATTGCAAATTAGTGTGTTTTTACTTGCATAGATAGTACTAAAAGGATCTCCACCGTAAGTTAAGAATCCGTTTTCTACAATATTATTTGAAAATACAATGTTACCATTGTTGCCTCTCAGAAGAAAACCATAATGATAAAAGTCATTCTTTCCGAAATAAGAGAATTTTACAAACTTGATAAACGAAGTATCTTGGTTGTATGTTGTAACATCAAAGTCTTTCCAAGCGCCTAATGTTGTGTCGGTGTCGGAAAACCCGGTAGTATCGTTTATTGTAAATGTTATCATACTGTCAGGTGTTCCTATTGCTTTTATAGTGCCGAGTACATAAAGACCGTAATGTCCTTGGAATTCTACCCTTACACCGGGTTTTATTATAAGTGTTTTCCCTGAATCAACCGTAATGTCTCCGTCAATAAGGAACGGAGAACCGTAAATACTCCATATCCCGCTTACGCTACCACCCGATATGTGTGTTTGGGCGGTTGCCAAAAACGGTAAAAATGCCAAGATTAATATAATTTTTTTCATAACAATTATTTTTTATGTTTTTTTTGTGACGATTCCGTATTGACAGGAGAAAAGTCCGGTGTAGGGGAACATTCAAAGTTGCTAATGTATGCTTTGAATCTGCTACCCTTTTTTATGGTTGTTCCCGGATTCAGCCTGATAATTTTGCCGGCAGTCATTTCCGTTGTACTTCCGTTGTCTGTGGTAAAGGTAGTGCCATTGCCTCCGGCAAACAAAGACTTTCGTACGGAATAATAATGAATGTGTCCGGAGTGAACAGTAACATTATGTATCCATGCAGATGAATCGGCAGGGATTATAAAATCAAATTTTTTTGCCATTTCATTATGTCCTTCGGGATATAAATGCATTTCCACTTTTGCATAATTGTTTTCGGTAACGGTTATTACCAAAAAGTGGTTATGTGCAATACTTACGGGAGGGGAATATGACAATTCGTGAATTTCAGCTCCGCCACCTCCTGAAACAATGTCTATAAGGTCGTCGTTGCAATAGATATAGCGTTGATAGTTATGCTGGTGGGCACTAAAATTTGCAGTTATGTTTTTTGTACTGATCATGTGGTAATAGTTATTGAAAGAATTTACTTTATAAGGAAAAATTCTTATTCCGTATGTGTCGGTGGTAGCTACATAAAAAGGAACATGCATTAAGGTAAATATTACGGGCGGTCTGTTTGCATTGTTAAGTTTACTCTCCGCAAAATTTATATCGTTATCCGAAAACCAGTAATCTGTCCAAGTCCAGTTAAAAGGATTTCTTCCATTATTTACCCAAATTATTCCTGTATTGCCGTATTCAAAATAATTTCTGTATTCTCCAATGTATTCAAGAAAAAGGGTATTATAGTTTGTCCCCCAAAATTCGTGATTCCCGGGTATAGTAAAAAACGGTATGTGTGTCTCTTCCATAAAGTGAGATATGTAATAATAATAAGCAGGATACTGTTGGTAATAAGTATTTGAATTGTTTCCACCAGTATTATTGTTATAAACTTCACCCAACACTGCATCACCAAGATTTATAATAAAGGCGGGTTGGGGTTGCAAGTGTTTTAATTCTTCCAGAATGTTCAAGAAAGTTTGAGACATCATGGTAGAGTAATCTCCTTCCACATCATTTTCCACATCGTAATGTTCGCGAGTATCGCCCAACACCACAAATGTATAAGGATAGTTTACAGGCTGTTGTTCCAACAGAGAAAATGCAATTTGATTTAGCGGTTGTTGGGGCGGCTGAGCATTCCCGCCGATTAACCAAACAAACATTGATATTATGTACAGCAGTATTTTTTTCATTTTCAGGTTATTTGTTTTTTTTCAATTTTTCAATCTCTTTTTGTTGTTGAATAATGTAGAGAGTAAGTTCTTCAATTTTTTGCAGCAGTAGTTTGTTCATTTCAGCCAGGTCTATGCTTCCTTTCTTTTTTATATCTTCACTTGAAGGAACACCGGGCAAGTGTTTATGTTCATTTATGTATTTTTCCAGACTTTTCAGGTCTTGCAGTTTATATTCTTTTTCAAAAACATAGTCGGGCCAGAATATATTTAACGCATCGGTACGGACTTCCACTTTTTCGGCATAAAGAGTTTTGGCTGATACCACACCATTGCCCCAAATTGTAAATAAATTTTCACCTGAGGTTCTGTTTACTGTAAATGCTTTTGTTTTATCCCTGTTTACCCATACGGATAAAGCATAACTCCAGTCATGATTTACTGTATGATCAATTCTTACACCGCCTTTAATGTGCAATGATTCGTAAGGATTGTCAGTACCAATACCTACCTTTCCGTTACCTTTTACAACCAAAGCATTAGAGTTTGCACTGTTTCTTGCTTTGAAGATATAACCGTCCGGATTGTTAACGCTTGTTACAAGCAAGCCGTTTTGTCCCGAGCTGAATATTCCGACTTTGGACTCTTCTGTTATGTTTGTTATTTTTCCTATTTTCAGGTTGTTTTCGGTGCTTATTTGCATGCAGGTGTTGCCGGAGTTGCGAAAACTTATGCTGCCTTGTTCTTGGAGGTTTATTGAGGCACTGTTGTTTTTTACTTCTATGAGTAGTCCGTCGGTAGCACTCGTGCCTGTTGTGTTGTTGGTTAGTTGAATGGCAGCATATGCAGTGGGTGTTATGTGTCCAATAGGCAATGATTTATTTTCTGTTCCCTGACCTTGACGACTTAAAGCAACAGTAGATAAACCGCCGCTTCCTGTTGTTCCTCCACCTGTTGTGCCACTACCGTGAACATGCAAATCATGTTGTGGTTCCATTATCCCTATTCCCACATATCCGTTGTTTTTTATGACTGCTCTGTTTGTAGCATTAGTTTTAAATATAAGGTCTGCGTTTTCTTGTTGGTTGATAATGCCTGTAATACCGTCTAATCCGATTAATAATCCTTCGGTTGGAGATACTGAAATCATTCCTATGTTTCCACTACCGTTAGCAAATTGCATAAATACATTGGGGCTTGTGTTTTGTTCTTTGACGAGTAATAAGTTATACGAAGGTTGGACATAATTTCCTATTGTTACCTTTTTTCTATGGTAGAGCCACCCGTCAAAATTTGATGCTCCCGTACCAATAGGACTTTGAGAAAAAACATTTAAATTGCTAATGAGAATAAAAAATAATAATGTGAACAGT
>JALTDM010000084.1 GCA_027074135.1 Bacteroidales bacterium | reverse complement strand
ATCTTGAAAATTAACATTTTTAAGGGATGTAGTATTATTATCTTTTTGAAATATATTATTTGTAAATGTAATTAAAAAATTTGAGAAATTGTCATCATCGCTTATTCCAATAAAAAAATTACCATTACTAAAATTACTATCACTAATTGTAATGCTATTTTCAACATTTGTATCTTCTTGAAATGTATTATTTTCAATTGAAAAATATAGCTCATTATTTATAATAATATTGTTTATAATTGCTAAAATTTTCCCTAAATTATTATTATTATCTAAATAAATTGAGCTATCTTTATTAAATAAGCTCCCTTTTAAATAAAAATTTAATTCTGAATCATCCGTAAAATCATTATCTTCAATATCTATATATTCTAAATTTTTATCATTAAAAGAATAAAATTCAATTTTTGTTACTTCTTCATTTCCATTTACATATAAATCACAATATTCTGTATTTGTAAAATCATTATCTTTTAATGCTAATAATATATTATTTGATGTATTACCCTCAACATCAATATGAAAATTTTTAAAATTGTTTTTAATGCAAAATAACTTTATCTCTTCAACATTTATATCATTTAAAAAAATATCACTTAAATCAAGTTCTGAATTATTATCAAAATAATAACAAATTTTATTAAGATTACGTTCATCTAAATCTGAATAAAGTGAAATATTATAACTATCACTAACTTTTACAATTTTATTATTTCCCATAATTTACCTTATCTAATTTCGAAATAACAATTTCCACTATCTCCATTGTTATTTTGAATATCTATATATATATAATCATAATCTTCTAATGAAATTTCTATATGGCTATTTGGATTTTCATTCTGGTGATTTTCACAAAATTCATTATCATAAATTTTATTCCAATTTACATTATTTATCTCATCACAATTCGGGAATATAATTTGAATACCTTTATTAAAATTACAATAGGTATAATCACCCGCAAATGATTCACTCCCGCCGTCATAATAATATTCATTATTTATAAGGTTAAAAGTTCCTAAACAATTTTTAAAATCACTCATCGTCTAAATTCTTTATAACTAATCTTTTTGGTGGTGGCTGTATAAATGCTATTCTCTCAAATATATAATTAGAATCATTATTATATTTTCTTTTAATTCTAATTTTTGAATCACAATTTATATTATTATAATCTCTTTTAATTCTAATTTTTGAATCACAATTTATATTATTATAATCTCTTTTAATTTCGAATTTATTTAAGAATCCACCAATAGCCATACTGCTTATTTTCATTGCACTATCGGTATCTCCTAATACTATATAAAAATTTTTATAGGTATCTACATCAAAATCAATTTTAAAAGAATGATATTTATTGAATTCACTCGGTGGTATCTCTTTTATAAGCTTATTGAGATAATAAACCCCTAAACTTCCATTCGCTCGTTTTGCCGTAAGGAATACATTTGACCCACCAACTGCTTCAATAATAAGAATTATATCATTTGCTTTTGCAACTTTAATATGAAATAAAAAACTCATTGATTTTGGATTTTTAAAAGTCATATATCCATAACCACTTGTTTGAGTTTTAAATTCATAAGTGCTACTATTATAAGATAAATTCTGAATAATATTAAAAAAATCACTCGTGTAATATTTATAATTATCCGCACTAAATGATTCATATTTAATATTTTCTCGTTCAAAATACAAATCTATCTCATCATCTTTAAATAACTCAATAGGCTCATCAAAAAAAGAAAAATAAAAATCTTCTTTTGAATAATCTAATATATTCATTTTATTCCTTAAAAGTTATTTATTTTTATATCTACGAATACACTCCAATTTATATTCGTAGATGCTTTACCCGTAACTTTTAAATCAATATTTGCTGGTGTATCATCATCACCATTATTAGCTGTAATATCAAATCCCCAATCGGTATCATCTTTTTTTACATCCGTTAAATCTTTATCGGCTGTAATTGTTTTATCATCTTTTACAACTGCATAAATAGTTCCTTTGAAAATCCATTTTGTAGTATAATCATCTTGTAAATTTTGTGAATATATTTCAATAGCTACAACACTTTTTGGCGGTAAATTTCCTATATTTTTAATTGTAGTTTGTGTATCATCACTTGTCGCTATAAATGCACTATCTACATATCTTTTAAAATTATCTCCATTTGTAATAACTTTATCCATTTTTTTATCTATATTGCTTGAATTTGTATCAATATTATCTGCTAATGTATCTATATCAAAATCAAAATCACTCTTTGTTAAGACACTTGAATATCCGTCTGTGTTTGAAAAATGTTTTAATGAATCTTTTAATGCCATTTTTTAATCCTTTGTTATTTATTTTTTATCATACCATACATTCAAAACCATTTCATTTAATGGGTCTTCCATTGCTTCGGTATATGGTGATATTGGCTCTTTTACCCATATTCCAAAATAATCATCTTTATTTAATGTAGTTACATAAATACTGCTACTTGCTGTCATTGTATTATCAATTGTTTTATCCGTCCATAACTTAAAAGTTATCGTTAAGCCGTCATCTGATACATTATCAACATTCATTCCCGTGATTCTACTATATGAATCATCATAAATAGTAACCCAATCATCCTTTTTTACAAAATTTGTAACATCTCTATCACTTGTAATTTGTTTATTATCTACATCTACATCTGTAATTTTAAATCCACCATATAATCGCAAATTATCTTTATCTAAATCACTCTCAAAATCTGAATGGTCGCTTTTAGTTTCTTTTGCAAAATATATCTCTTCGGTAGGGCTATCTGTATATTTTGCAATATCAACTCCAATAGTCAAAATATCTTCATCCGTTTTTACAAAAAATTTAAAATATCTTGTGTCCCCAATTTCTGCTTCTCTTGGTCTAACTGCTGGTATAAATGAATTAGCTACCCCACTTTCAATTTCAATATCTGTTATATCACCGCCGTTTGTGTCGGGATTAAACTCATCATAATTACTTCTGTAAAATTTAATCATTATTATCCCTTTTTATTTACAATCTCTTAAAAATTCGTGTAAATCGTTTATTTTTTCTTTAATACATTTCACTTTATCATCTAACTCTTTTTTATTTACAAATGTTTTATAAATATTATCATCATCTAATTTATTTTTATTTTGTAATTTAATTATTTCATTTTCCATATCTTCTAATCTTTGTTTTATATATTCTTTATCTTTTAACAATTCATTCACTTTATATTTTACTAAAATAGCACTTCCACCAATTGAAGATAAAAATATAATAAAATAAATTGTGTCCTTATCTTTTAATAGCTCTTCCATTTTTTAATGCCTTGTATAATAAGCAAATGCTCCAATAAGTGTAATTAATAAAAATTGTATCTTATCTATTACATCGGGTCTTTTATATTGTTTTATCAATTTTTTTAATTCATTTGCTGTATTTAATAAAGTTTCTGAATCATCTTTTAATTCTCTAATATTTACTCCGTTTAAGTATTGGTCTAATAATAAATCGTGTCGTTCTACTATTCTTTTCAATTCTTTAAACTCTTCTCTATCTTTGTATAATTCATTAATCATACTGCTAATTGATTTTAGCTCTTTTAATATTATATCATTTTTGTCTAATGATTCATTTTGTGATTCATTTTGTGATTCATTTTGTGATTCATTTTGTGATTCATTTTGTGATTCATTTTGTGATTCATTTTGTGATTCATTCATTTTTTTTAACTCCTTTTAATGTAGATTTTGCACTTTTTTTATTTTCTCAAATGTTCTCATACCACCT
>JALTDM010000083.1 GCA_027074135.1 Bacteroidales bacterium | reverse complement strand
CAACTAATAGTTTATATGATTTACTGGCAGAAACCAAAAAATATTTTTTTGTATTATAAAAATAATTTATATTTGTAAAATAAAAATTCATAAGTCATGAAAAGAAATATCATTGTTTTGGCTATTTTAGTAATTGCCTTTATTAACAAATCCGTTTCACAAACAATTATAACGGATGATAGTTCTTACACGCAGACAACCACTAATGCAATACTGGAAGTACATTCTTCTCAAGGAAACAAAGGTGTTTTAATTCCGCGTTTAACGACATCACAACGAACATCCATGGCAACAAATGCTGCTGATGACGGTTTGGTTGTATATGACACTGACACTAAGTCTTTTTGGGTGTGGAATACAACAGGATGGGTAGAGCTTGGAGATAAACAAAATTTATCTTTAAGTGGAACAACGATTAACATTACTAACGGTACAGGTGTTGACATTGCTCCTGCAATTACATCTACAGCTTGGAGCCTAACGGGCAATTCTATTAGTACAGGCCAATTTTTAGGTACCACAAATAATGAAGACTTGATCTTTAAAACGAATAATACAGAAAGAGTTTATATAAAAAATAATGGATATGTCGGAATTAATACTTCAAATCCATCCTCGATTTTTCAAGTGAATATGTCCGGTACAAATAATTTATTTAGAATTGATAATGATAATAATATTGGAGTGGAATTACGTTCTGAAACAACAGGTGGAACTCCTTTTATTGATTTTGCAAATGATGGTAGTGCAGACTATGATGCAAGAATTATTCTATCCGGAGATGATGATTTAAATATTGTGGGAGCAGATTTTGGAATATATGGAGCGTTAAAACCAAACGGAGATGCAGGTACAAGTGGACAAATACTAACCTCACAAGGCCCGGGACAACCTCCTGTGTGGCAAACACCTGCTTCTATACCTTTATACGGTAACAATGCCGCAAGCGTAGAACTTAGCAATCTTGTTTACACGACAAATACAACATCTTGGGAAGACATACCCGGTATGACACTTACTTATACTCCGGAACATGATTATTCTTATGTTTTCGCTTCTTTAGCTGCAAGATTAGCAGATAATGATGGTAATGCACAATATGGTATGGCAATGGTACATGTGAGAATATTGGTGAATGGTGTTGAGGTGGCAAAATCAGCTACAGTTATAACAGATTATGATGATCAAAATGGAATTATAACCTCTGGTTCCGTAGCTTTTTCAGGAGTTAGAATTCATGTGACATCCGGACAATCAACTACAATAAAATTACAATGGGAGGCCGTAGTTCTTGTCGCTGCCGATCCATGGAGAATAGAAATAAATCCCAATTTGGATGATGTATCAGATCATTGTGTTTTAACTGTTTTTGACTAAAAAATAATGTTATGAAAAGTTTAATTATTTTTATTATATCGCTGGGAATAGGTTTTTCTGGTTTTTCTCAAACAACAAGTAAAAATACTGCAACTTTGAAAAAAAGTAATAATATGAAAATAAACCCTGAAAAAAAGGAGATACATACCCATACTTACACATATATACCAAAAGATAAATTAAAAAAAATGAAATTTGTATATCCTAGTGCAAATAAACATTTGGTGAGAAGGCTTACACCTCAAGAGGCAGCAGAATTAAAAAAACTGAAAGAAAAACAAAAAAACAAACAACAATAAATTATAAAGCGTCACATCTCTCTGGTGACGCTTTTTTATTTTACTTCAATCAATATCCTTTTCTCTAAAAAAAGTATCTTTGCACAAAAGATAAATAGTGCAGATGGTCGTACAAAATTCCGGCATATTATCCCTTAAGGAGTGGGACATTAGTTTTTCCAACTTTAATAGACCATTTGTTATCGCAGGACCTTGCAGTGCCGAAACCGAAGAACAAGTTTTATCTATTGCAGAACAGTTAAAGGATGTAAAAAATATTATTTATTTCCGTTCCGGCTTGTGGAAACCGCGTACACGCCCTTCATCGTTTCAAGGAGTTGGAGAACAAGGCTTACCATGGCTAAAAGCAGTAAAAGAAAAATACGGGCTACGAATAATTACCGAGGTAGCTTCACCATATCACTTGGAAAAGGTTTTGGAATACAACTTTGACGCAGTGTGGATAGGTGCTAGAACAACTGTCAATCCGTTTGCCGTGCAAGAAATTGCAGAAGCCCTGAAAGGAGTAACTATTCCTGTTTTTATGAAAAATCCCATAAATCCCGACTTGGAACTGTGGATAGGTGCTATTGAAAGAATAAACAAATCTGGCATTAAGAAAATTGCCGCAATTCATCGCGGTTTTTCAAATTATGAAAAATCAAGATACCGCAATCTGCCCCAGTGGCAAATTCCAATAGACCTGAAAACATATATTCCAGAAATTACAATACTTTGTGACCCGAGTCATATAAGCGGGAATTCGGCATACATATACGAATTGTCGCAAGAAGCAATGGACCTCAACTTTGACGGCTTAATGATAGAAACCCACACAAACCCCAAAGAAGCATTAAGTGACGCAAGCCAGCAAATCACACCCTCAAAACTTAAACAAATCTTATCCACACTTATTATCCGCAAACCTACGACGGAAAATTATCCTGTTTTGCAACAAATTGAGGAACTCAGAAAAAAAATAGATGTACTCGACGACCACTTACTTACAACATTGGAACAAAGAATGAACCTTGTTAAAAAAATTGGTGAGCTAAAAAACAAAAGTGGTATAACTATTCTCCAAAGCGAAAGGTGGAAAAAAATTCTTGCTTCCGCACTAGAAAAAGGTGGACGAAAAGGTTTGAACGCCAATTTTATAAATAAACTTTTCAAACTCATTCACCAAGAAGCCATTGCAATACAAGCAAAGATAATGGACAAAAAATTAAGAAAATGAACCTGCCTCAACCACCTTCAAAATTGTGTGTAAGCATAAGTAAAAAAGCTGTTTGCGAATTTTTTAAAAATAAAAGTCTCTCTAATCATAATTTTTTTGAATTGAGGCTTGATTTGTTGAGTTGCAAAGACATAAAAAAACTAAAAGAGTTAAAAGGTAAATTCATCATAACCTGCGGAGGAAAAGAACTTTGTACAAGCAAAATTCATTATACTATTAAATTATTTAAAGGAAAAATTTTTGCAATAGATGTGTGTACAGATTGTAAATACGGTGAAAAACTTAAAACCATTGCCGGAAAAAACAATTTGCCCGTAATTCTATCTTATCACAATTATTCTGAAACTCCTTCATTTAACAAATTGATTAGCACTCTTAAAAATTTGGAAACTGTGAAAGCGGATTTTTACAAAATTGTTACGGAAACCAAATCGGAACTTGATGCAGAAACAATACTTAAACTTTATGATATTGCAAAGGAGAAAAATAAATTGGTGGCATTCGGTATGGGTAAGTTTGCCAAACAGACCAGAACAGAAGCATTAATAAAAGGTGCACCTTTTATTTTTGTGGGCATAGAAGGGCATAAAACAGCCCCGGGACAGCCCGGATTTGAGGAAATGAAAAATATTATTGGCTAATAAAACATAAAGACGTTAATTGAAATAATGCAAATGTACCGCTCCTATGGAGCTATGCTTTTTAGAGTAAGATTAAATTACAAAGGTATTGCACCTAACGGTGCAAGTATATGCAAATAATTATTTGTGCAGTTACAAGGATTTTGTATATGATAGTGCCTTATTTTAAATTCCAACAGGAGCGTAATTTTTGTAGCATAAAGGTTTATGACTTTGATAGATGCAGCAGGCACAAGATAAAAAAGTTCCGTTAGGAACGAAAACATTGTAAATATCTTAAAAATCGTATATATAGCGCCGTAGGTGCGAAACTTTTTTTGTAAAACAAACAATTATTTAAATGAAAGCTTTAGCAGTAATTGGCAATCCCATATCACACTCCAAAAGCCCGCAAATTTTCAAATACTTGTCATCGGTATCCAGTGTCCCGCTCAAATACGGCAGAATAGAGTTGCCTGTCGATTGCAATATTACACTTTTTCGGAAAGTTGCTCTATCGTTAGATGCCGTAAACGTAACTTCCCCTTTCAAAGAGCTTGCAGTAAAAGCGGCACATACTTTAAGCGATGAAGTAAAAAAAATAAATGCTTGCAATTTGCTTGTCAACATCAACGGTACACTTACAGCACACAATACAGACATCTATGGCATAAATAAAGGTTTGGAGAAATATACAGGTGGCAATATTCTCTTGCTTGGTGCTGGTGGAGCGGCAAAAGCCGTAGCTTATCTGATTTCTACAAAAAAATTGCCCGCTTTTGTGTGCAACCGCACAGAAGCAAAAGCCGAAAAGCTTGCAAAAGATTTTGATCTGGAGTTTATCTCTGCAAATGAACTTGCAAAAACAGACTTTACTACTATTATCAATACCGTTCCTTCGGCTGAATATGTAACCATGGTTTTAAAAAAATTAAATACTACTATAGATTTGTTTATTGATGCAATTTATCCCGCTCCCGCATATTCTACTCTATCACAAATTAAACACTACATTTCGGGAGAAGTTTGGCTTTGGTCACAAGCACTAAAAGGTTTTGAAATCATAACAGGAAAGGAAATTATTTTGAACGAAATGCCACAATTAGAAACTAATACAAATTTAAAACACATTACTATAAACAATCCGGCACATGTAAAAGAAAATGTTGATTTTGAAGGAGTTATAACAATAAAATAACTATCTCATCACGCACTATTGCTTCGTACGAGTTAAAAATATTTTCGATTCAATTGCAAAAAATATACCTTGCACGGAAGATTCTACTTACAGCATTTTTAGCAACCAAGTTCGCCTGCACTGAACTAATTTCATTTGTAAACACTGCGGACAACTAATCTCTCCCCTTGAGTGGAGAGACAGATGGGTGAAAGTCCCTGAAACAAATCGGGAAAAAGGCAAAATCAACCAAAAACCGCAGTAAAACGCAACCTAAATAAAGCCTCGTTGAGACGAAAACTTTATCCCAAATTACGCAATAGCGAGTCCCATAATTTATTAACTTCAGGGAACAAGTGCTTTCGCAAAATCTGTCCTTTACAAAAAAGGTAAAATAAATTTCCTTCTTAATTTTTAGTATTACGATAAGTTCTAAGGCTAAAGCCTGACGATGAATTACTTTTCATATCCCTACCTTAAAAGGCAGGGCTATACAAAAATGGTATTTTCGAACAAACGATAACCTGATTAATGCCAGTTTTATTATCTATCACCCTCCTTAATCATCTCACCAAACATATTCGGGACAGGCTCTCAAAGGAGGAAACAATGCTTCTACCCTTGAGGGTAAATACAGATGGGTGACGGACGGCAAAATGAAAAAATAATATGATTAGCACCGTCTTATAAGGCGGTGTTAAAATATTTACATTAAAAATTTTTGGCTTTAGCCACAGAAAATTAATCACGATTTAATTTTCTAATGCGTAATTTGGGGTTAAAGGAAATAAAAAAACATCAAAGCTCCGTAGGAGCGGCACATAAACAAAAAGGGCTACCCGCATGGTAGCCCTTTTCAATCAAAATAGAACTGTATATTTAATTGATATTATTAACATTAATTTCGTAAGTAAGGTCTATTACTTGCTTGTAAAGGTAGCTCACACCGCAATACCTGTCTTGACTCAAATTTACGGCTTTTTCGAGCTTATCCATAGGCAAATCTTTGCCTGTAAATTCATAAATCAAATGAATCTTTTTGTAATGTTTGGGATGTTCTTCGGTAAGTTCGGCATCTGCATGCACTTTAAAGTCTTTTACATCCACGCGCATTTTTTGCAAAATTGAAATAACATCCATTCCCGTACAGCCAAGAAGTGAAGTTAACATAAGCGGCTTTGGTCTGGGTCCTCTGTCTTTACCGCCAACACGAGCTTCCGCATCCAAAATAATTTTATGTCCGTTTACTTCACCTTCAAAAGCCAAATCTTCCATCCAGGTTACTGTTTGTGTATCTTTCATAGCACTCTTTTTTATTTTACGTCACAAAAGTAACTACTATTTTTTAATTACATATGCCTAAATTCAGCTATTTGCATCAAAACCACCGGCTCGCAGAAACTCTTCCGCTTTTTCTATGTCTTCCGGCACATCTACTGATATGGTTTCCGATTCGGTAACTGCTGTTTTTATGCTGTATCCGTGCTGCAACCACCGCAATTGTTCCAACGATTCGGCTTGCTCTGCACCGGTAGGGTCAAGGGTGGTTAATTCAAGTAATACTTCCCTGCGATAAGCATAAATACCAATGTGCTTGTAAAATTCAGCCTTTTCAAACCATTTATTTTCATTCGCTCCTCTCACATAAGGTATTGTGCTTCGGCTGAAATACAGGGCATAACCTCGGCTGTCGAACACTACTTTGGGTACATTAGGGTCAAAAACTTCTTTTTCGTTTTTTATCTTTTTTACAAGTGTTGAAACTTGTGCTTGTTTGTCTTTTTCAAGCAATCTTATCACTTTTTTTATTTGGTCGGGGTCAATAAATGGCTCGTCCCCCTGTACATTTACCACTGCCCTGTAATTTCCCGTGATTTTCATTATGGCTTCGGCACATCTTTCCGTTCCGCTATTGTGAAACACAGATGTCATCACCACATTGCCGCCAAAAGATTTTACTTCGCTTTCGATCCTTTCGTCGTCTGTAGCCACATACACATCATTTCCCGTAAGGCTTGCCCTTTCGTAAACACGCTGAATCATTGATTTACCGGCTATCTTGGCAAGAGGCTTGCCGGGGAAACGGCTAGATTTATATCTTGCGGGAATTATAATTACTGCTTTCATCTAAAGTTTTCTATTTAATTTGTCACAAAAATAATATAATTTGAGTGCAACAGGTCACTGCATTTTTTATACTTTTACCTTTGATTTGATAAATATTGCAGATATGTTTAATTTTTTTATGTCAATAATGCTAATAGTTTCGTTAAACGGAAACGGGAAAAAAGCAGGATATTACCTGAAAGCCGACAGCACTTATACTACTAAATTCGGTAATTACCTGGTACTTGCAAATGTATATTACGATAATGGCACAAAAAAAACAGATGACGATGTAGTATTTTGTCGTACAGCCTACTTACTAAAGACAACAAAAAAAATGAGAAAGCAGTTAAAAAAACTTTCCGGTCTCAAAGTAAAAGGATTACCTGCACTATCACGAAGCCAATACCGGTTGGTGCAAACTACTACCCACACAATGATAGATAACGAAAGATTTATGGATGTGTTTTACGGCATAAAAATGTTTACTTATGCATCTATCGTACCTGTTGACGGCACTTACAGCCCTGATAATTGCATTTGCATAACTAAGTGTGCTGTAGGAAAAAAACGCATACCCATAAAAAAACTTAACCCGGGTAAATACAGATTTATGGCTGTTTCAACTCAACGGAAAGAATTTGCAACCTTTATGTTTACGAAAACTAAGTAATGGAAATACGCTTGATTCTTGCACCTATCTTGTTTAGCCGTTCTTCAATTTTTTCGTAACCACGGTCAATTTGTTCGATGTTGTGGATAGTACTAGTACCGTTAGCACTCATAGCAGCAATAAGCAAAGCCACCCCAGCCCTAATATCCGGCGAGCTCATTGTGGTTGCTCTAAGGTTATACTCACGGTTTATTCCAATCACTGTGGCACGGTGCGGGTCACACAAAATAATTTGTGCCCCCATATCAATCAACTTATCTACAAAGAACAAGCGGCTTTCGAACATCTTTTGGTGAATAAGCACACTCCCCTTTGCTTGAATTGCTGTTACAAGAAAAACACTTATGAGGTCGGGAGTAAGAGCAGGCCATATTCCGTCGGAAATATTCATTATTGATCCGTCCACAAACTTTTTGATTTGGTAATGCTCGTGTACGGGTATATGAAGTCCTTCTTCCGTAAATTCAACATTAACACCTATTTTTTCGAACGACTTAGGAATAATGCCAAGATGTTCTTCTTCTACACCTTTTATTGTTATGTCCGATGCAGTAATTGCAGCAAGACCGATTATACTGCCGACTTCAATCATATCCGGTAACACTTCGTGTGTAGTGCCGTGTAATTCTTCCACACCGTTAATAGTCAAAAGATTTGATCCTATACCCGAGATCTTTGCTCCCATCGAATTGAGCATACGGCAGAGCTGCTGAACATAAGGCTCACTGGCTGCATTGTAGATCACCGTTTTGCCTTTGGCAAGAGTTGCCGCCATTACAATATTTGCCGTTCCGGTTACAGATGCCTCGTCAAGAAGCATATATGTACCTTTCAACCTGCCATTTGACTTGAAGGCATAAACCTTGTTATCCGGCTCATATTCAAAATCGGCTCCCAATGATGTTAGACCTTGTACATGCACATCCAACCTGCGACGGCCTATTTTGTCTCCTCCCGGTGAAGGAATAATGCCTATGCCAAATCGTGCAAGCAACGGACCTACAATAAGAATTGATCCCCGTAACTTGGTGGCAAGTTTGAAAAACGACGGGGAATAAAGCATTTCAATATTTACCTCATCGGCTTTGAAAGAATATGTGTGTTCGCCTGATTTTTTTACCTTAACTCCGAGCTCTTCAAGGATTTTAATTAAATTGTTTATATCCCTGATGTTGGGCAGATTCCTTATTGTTACTTCTTCTTTGGTAAGCAATACGGCAGAAAGCACTTGCAATGCTTCGTTTTTGGCACCTTGCGGCTCAAAAGTGCCTTTAAGCCTTGTCCCGCCTTCTACCTGAAAAATAGACATTATCTGCGACCGTTATTATTATTACGATTATTATTGTTGTTGTTATTATTGTTTTGTTGCTGACGGCGTTTGTTGTTATTGTTGTTATTATTTTTAATTAAGTCCCTTAATGGTAATAGTTTTATTTCATTCAGGGTATAATTCAATTTACCCCCTGTTATTTTTTTTATGTCTTCAAGTATGATATTGTCGTTTACTTGTGCTTTGTTCCAGGTAGCATAAAGTTTTTTCATATGATTAGCAGTAATTTCGGTGAGAAACCTTTTGTAGTTTTCGTCTTCCATTTCCGCTATTGTATTCAGCAGATTTTCAATGTTTTTGCCGTAATAAGGAAACATTATTTTATTTTTCTTATACGGTAGTTTAGGCGGTTTTTTGGACAGCTCTTCTGGTGAAGGCAACGGATACGGATAATCAATATCCAACTCGAAATTGGCCATCATTGCAAGATGAAACCACAATTTATGCCTTTGATTTGTATGGGTTTTGTTGGTAATATTGCCCATAAGATGGACAATGTACTTTGCCATTTCATTTCTTTTTTCCCTGTCTTCTATGGTTTTGAGGACATTTACGAGTTTTTGAATGTTCCTGCCATATTCGGGCAAGATAAGTTTTTCCCTTTGAGTATTGTATTCCATTTCTTTTGAAGTTTTTTACTTTATTTAAAAATACGGTTACAAATATAAATTGTTTATCTGATTGTTTTGGTGTAATAAATCATTTTTTTACCCCACCACCATCAACCTTGCATATTTCAAGAGCAAAGTTTTTTGTCCCTGTGTATCAAAATTTATAATAGCTCTTGTATCAGGCGGATTACCAAGAAGTTTCTCAACAGTTCCCATACCGAATTTTTCATGTTTTACTCTTGTTCCCGGTTTAATATTTCCGTATTGCTCTATTTCTGTTGAGATGCGGCTGTTGATTTTCTTTAAATTTTCTTTTGGTGGTGTTGATGTAGTTTTTTGAGTTACAGTTGGTTTGGTTGCAATGCGTTTTTCCGAAAAATATGTTTCTGCTGTAGTTCTTTGTTGCCTGTAATCATTGTCAAATAAACTACCTGTGCCCTCAAATTTTATATGTCCGCTTGGTAAGTCTTTCAAAAAACGGCTTGGATTCCTGTAATCAATATTGTTGTATTGGTACCTCACTTTTGAATAAGTTATGATGAGATTCTCCATTGCACGCGTCATCGCCACATAAAACAACCTGCGTTCTTCATTTATACGGTCTTGCGAATCTTTGCTTTGCGATATCGGGAAATAATTTTCTTCCGCACCCACAATGTAAACAGTCGGGAATTCTAACCCTTTTGCCGTATGTGCAGTCATTATGCGTACCTTGTTTTCTTCTTCGTCATCACTGTCCAAATCGGTAATCAGCGACACCGACTCCAGATATGCTTTAACGGTAACATCAACCGTTTCTTGCCCTTCGTCCATTTCGGCGGCTGCGGCCTCAAAATCTGCCATACTGTTTATGAGTTCATCAACATTTGCAGCCTTTTCTTCCTCGTTTTGGCTTTTCAAATATTCCTGAATACCAAATTTTTGTGTAAGTTCCTTAGTCAAAGTTGCAACCGGCACACTATCCAAATCTGCAAAAAATTTATTCAACTCACTTAAAAAATCTTTAAGCTGTTTTTTTGACCTTGCTGGTAACGGTATTTTGTCTAATTCGTTTAATGCTTCTGATAAGGATTTTCCCGTCTGGGTCATATAGTCAAAAACTTTGGCAACGCTGGAGTCTCCAATACCTCGTTTGGGAAAATTCACAATTCGCTTGAAAGAAACAGTATCATCAGGATTTATCAAAAATGTAAGATATGCCAACACATCTTTAATTTCTTTGCGATTGTAAAACGATGTGCCGCCATACACACGATAAGGTATATTTTCCCTTCTCAAAGCCTCTTCAATCTTTCGTGATTGCGAATTGGTGCGGTACAGCACTGCAAAATCTTTATACTCTTTTCTTTCCAGATAAAGTCGTGATTTTATATCTTTTGCTACAAATTCGGCTTCTTCGGAGTCAAACTCCGTTTCTTTAATCAAAATCTTGTTTCCGTAACCTTTAAGCGAATAAACCTCTTTTTTTATTTGCTCCTTATTTTTGTTAATCAGATGATTGGAAGCCTGCACAATGTGCTGAGTGGAGCGGTAATTACGCTTTAGCAAAAACTTTTTGGCATTGTATTCTCTAATGAAACTATACACATTTTGCAAATTTGCACCGCGGAACGAATAAATGCTCTGTGCATCATCGCCTACTACCATTATATCGTCATCTTTTCCGGCTAGTAGTTTTGTAATCTCGTACTGCACAATGTTGGTATCCTGAAACTCATCCACCAAAATGTGACTGTACAAGTTTTTATATTTAGACCTTATATCCTCGTATTTTTTCAGCAAAAAATATGTATTCAAAAGCAAATCATCAAAATCCATTGCATTGTTTTCTCTCTTCTTCTTCTCGTATCTATCATACACATCAACGAAGTTCCCAATTTTGTTTATTTTATCATTTCTTATCAAATCTTCATTTGCCATGTACCTTTCGGGTGTGTACATATAATTTTTCAGGTAAGAAATTCGCTTGTAAACGGCACGGTAATCATATTTTTTGTTGTCAAGCCCCATTGATGCCACAATCTCGCGAATGAGAATATATGCATCTTCGGGAGAATATATGGTATAATCTCTATTGTAGCCCAACACACCGGCTTCCCGCCGCAAAATCTTATTAAAAACCGAATGGAAGGTTCCAAGCATAAGGTAGCGCGTAACTCTTTCATTATCAATAAGTGCAGCAATACGTTCTTTCATTTCGTTTGCGGCTTTGTTGGTAAAAGTAAGTCCGAGGATATTTATTGCATTTACACCATTGTTCAGCAAGTAAGCAATACGGTAAGTTATCACTCTTGTTTTGCCCGATCCGGCACCTGCAATTACCACCGAAGGAGAGTATTCCCAAGTTACGGCTTCGTATTGTTCTTCATTAAGCTCTGCCTTGAAATCAAATTTCTTCATAAACTCCCTTTATTTGACACAAAGGTAAAGATAAAAAATTTTGGCAAGAAAGATAATCCAAACAGGTTATCAACAAATTTATTTATGCTAATGTGTAGATTTTTGCAAAACTTAAAAAAACACATAATACAATTGGCTGTAGTGTTTTTTTGTTTTGAACTGCCGAAAAACAGGGAGATACCGAAACGAGTACAGCATGACTTCTTCAAAATAAGATTTTTTTCACTTCAGATAACTATACAGGACAATACACGTCATAATGAGTAACCCAGGTTGTGTAATAATCTCATTCATTTACCCACCGTCATTATGAGGGGCTGTCCAAAAAGGCAGTCCCTTTTTATTTTATTTCTTTGGATTTTCGCTAGCATTCCCATTGCCATCTCACTAGTTTTTAGTATGTTAGCGACGTGAAAACAGTTTAGATTATGCGACCTGT
>JALTDM010000082.1 GCA_027074135.1 Bacteroidales bacterium | reverse complement strand
CTAATAATCATAGCATTACAAACCAACAAAAATCATAAAAAAAAATATTATAAAACATCTATTTTTTTTGATATTGTTTAAAAAATTATTCTTAACATTGTGCTGAATTTAAAACCATAAAATTATGGAAACAGCTTATAAAAAAAGATTAGATGAATTTATGGATTACATTATCGCCAAGAATCCAGGCGAAAAAGAATTCCATCAAGCAGTTTATGAAGTAGCCGAATCATTGATTCCTTTTATTGAAGAAAATCCTAAATACAAGGAAGCAAAGATTCTTGAAAGAATTGCAGAACCTGAAAGGGTTATCATGTTTAGAGTTCCTTGGCTTGACGACAAAGGAAACATTCAAATCAACAGAGGATTCCGTATTGAAATGAACAGTGCACTCGGACCATACAAAGGTGGTTTGAGATTTCACCCCACTGTTTACCTCGGAATTTTGAAATTCTTGGCATTTGAACAAGTATTCAAAAACTCACTTACCACATTACCTATGGGTGGTGGTAAAGGTGGTTCTGATTTCAATCCTAAAGGGAAATCAGATAATGAAGTAATGAGATTCTGCCAAAGTTTTATGACAGAACTTCAAAGGCACATAGGTCCTGATACTGACGTTCCTGCCGGTGATATAGGTGTAGGCGGTAGAGAAATCGGTTTCTTGTTCGGTCAATATAAGAGAATCAGAAATGAATTCACCGGCGTTCTGACAGGTAAAGGTTTGAACTGGGGTGGTTCACTCATCAGACCTGAAGCTACAGGTTATGGTGCAGTTTACTTTGCACAAGAAATGTTGGCAACAAGAAACGAAAGCTTCGAAGGTAAAACAGTATTAATATCCGGTAGTGGTAATGTTGCACAATATGCAACTGAAAAAGCTACTCAATTAGGAGCAAAAGTTGTTACATTGAGTGACTCAAACGGTTTCATTTATGATCCTGATGGAATTGATGCAGAAAAGCTTCAATTCGTAATGGAACTCAAGAATGTTAAGAGAGGAAGGATTAAAGAATATGTTGAAAAATATCCTTCTGCTAAATACTTTGAAGGTCAAAGACCTTGGAACATTGCTAGTGAAATTAACGGAAATGTTATTGCTCTCCCATGTGCTACCCAAAATGAAGTTAGCGGAGAAGAAGCTAAACATCTCGTTGACAATGGCCTCATCTGTATTGCAGAAGGTGCAAATATGCCTTCAACACCGGAAGCTATTGAAGTATTCTTGAACAACAAGATTCTTTATGGTCCTGGTAAAGCTGCAAATGCAGGTGGTGTAGCAGTTTCAGGTCTTGAAATGAGCCAAAACTCAATCAGACTCCAATGGACAAGAGAAGAAGTTGATGAAAAACTTCATAACATCATGAAGAGTATTCACGCTACTTGCGTTAAATACGGAACAAAAAATGATGGATACATCAACTATGTTGATGGTGCAAACATCGGTGGTTTCGTAAAAGTAGCTGATGCTATGTTAGATCAAGGTTTGGTATAATCAAAGTACCGTAAACCATAAATAAAAAAAGCCGCCTCGTTTTCGAGGCGGTTTTTTTATTGTTAATTTTTTACACCTGTGTCTTTATAAGTAGTCGCAAAAGGTTTCTGTATTCTTTGGCAAGAACGGGATAGCGGTCATTAACTATCAAAATTGCAGTAGTCATCCAATATTTTATTAAGTCTTTTGGTTTACCTTTAGTATAATTAATTTTATCGGAGCGAAAAATATTTCCCTGTTCTTCAGGAGAAATCAAAAACATAATCTCATCCTCAGAAAAATCAGTGTAACCGTTGCCGACATACCCCAAAAATATGTGGTTTTTAAACATCACCGGCACAACATCTATATCCAAACTCATTGACACATAATAATATAAAACGGCAGCTGTTACCTCATTCAATATCTTAAATTCTATCACATTGTCAAAAAAGTGATTCCGTTCGTTTGGTACGTCACCTACTTTAAATCCAAACTCTTTAAAAATAAAATGATTTATAATATTTATTTTCTCAAGTGAAGTAAGATTATTATTAAGTTCTAACCAAATATCCTTTACTAACTTGTTAATTCCCGATTTTATTCCTTCAACATCAATATCTGGATTATACATTTTATTTAACAACAAAACACCGTTCAAAATATCATCTTCTTTACACTCTTTCAACCATTTTTCAAACCTTCTGCTGTTTGTAATGCGAGCAATTTCTTTTATAATAGAATCAACCCTTTCAAACAAAACCACACTTTCAGTATTTCGCCACACATTTTTAAGTTCGGGAAGTACATCCTCCCCATAACTCAATATCCTGCTGTGGACAATTGAGTATACCTCTTCATTGTCATCATCCAAAAGTTCCAATAAATATTTTAAATCTTTGAATTTTCCTTGCATAAATTATTTTTTGACAAGTTTATCCAATACAAACTTTATCAATCCTCCAATTTTCTGTTTATAATCATCCAAATATGTTTTATTTACACGGTTTGCTATTATCAAGCAAATAGTTGCTGCTTTGTGTCCGAGCATATTACTTAATCCGTAAAGTGCCGAACTTTCCATTTCGTAATTTGTAATCTTATAACCTTTATATTCAAATTTCTCTACTTTTTCATTAAATTCAGGGTCAGTAGGCATTAACCTCAACACCCGGCCTTGGGGACCATAAAATCCCGGAGCAGCCATTGTTACACCTTTTACTACTTTGCCATCTTCATAAAGTGTATTCAACAAATCCTTATCTATATCTACAACATAAGGTCTAGCCAATCTCTCATTCCAATTCATATACGAAGTGAACGCATCTTCAAAACCCAAATCGGTTACCTTTGTTATATCTGCATAGTAATTCAACATACCGTCAAGCCCGATAGATTTTTCAGTAAGCAAATATGTTCCCGTATCTGCAAATGGTTGCAATCCACCGGATGTACCTATCCTAACAAAAGTCAGCGATTTATGTTCATCTTTCAACGTACGGCTTTTCAAGTCAATATTAACAAGGGCATCCAACTCATTTATAACAATATCAATATTATCCGTTCCTATTCCAGTTGACAATACTGTTATCCTTTCCCCTTTATAATAACCTGTTTTTGTGAAAAATTCACGGTTTTGCATTTCAAACTCAACATTATCAAAAAATGAAGCAACAAGATTTACTCGTCCCTGATCACCAACCAAAATTATCTTATCGGCAATATGTTCAGGTCTTAGATGCAAATGATATATGCTGCCATCATCGTTTAATATCAATTCCGAAGATTCAATTTGTCTTTTCATCGTTTATGTTTTTTTCAATATACAAATATAATGATTTTTTGCAATATTTATTTTATGATATGACGAACATAGCAATGTTTTGGTTACAAAAAATAATAAAAAAAGAGGTTGCACACCTTAGTACAACCTCTTTTCTATTAAACCGTTTAAACCTTTCTTATTTTATTCTCCGTGCAATCTTTGTTTTTTCGCAAGAAGGTCTTCTTTACTTTCTTGATGATTAGGATCCGGATGTATTGCATCTACCGGACAAACTGATACACATTGTGGTTCATCATAGAAACCAACACATTCCGTACATTTGTCAGAAACAATAAATGTGTGATCTTCTGAAATAGGATCGTGTTCTGTGTCATCGTCCAATGCTGTTCCATCAGCCATTGTCCAAGTTTCACCTGCATCATAAATAGCAGTATTAGGACATTCGCTTATACAAGCGCCACAAGAAATACATTCGTCATTAATAAAAAGTGCCATAGTTCTTAATTTTTTTGGTTAAAAATTCTGTTTGCAATATTAATATTTTTTTTTCTACCAATACCTGCATTTAATTATTTTAGGAAAAATTTATTTTTTTATTTGCCTTACAACATCAATTACAGTACCGTCAACCCACTTGATTGCAGCCACTACTTTATCGGTAAATTCAGGCTTCTGGGGTTTCCCGCAAATCTTTTCCGCTTCTTCTTTCAAATAATGAATATCCACAATCGGTAACCCACTGTTCTTAGTCGCTTCTATCAAGTCTGTTCGTCTCGGATTTATGGCAATACCTCTTTCCGTTACAATCACATCTATAAGCTCACCCGGACCTACCAGTGTGGTAACTTCATCAACAATTACAGGTATCCTGTCTCTGAACAACGGAATAGGCAAAATAACAGTTTTGCCAAACAATGCATTTTGCCAACCTCCTATGCCGTGCAACAGGTATCCATCGGAATGCGTAACCACATTTCCGTTAAAGTTTACATCAACTTCGGTAGCACCAAGGATTACAATATCTACCATGCTTGCAAAATTGCCTTTGCTGTGGTAGTTGTAACTTGTAAACGGACTGGTCCACACATGATTGGGATTGTCACGCATAGAGCGTACTCCATCTAAGTCAAATGTTTGACCGTCAAGAATAAAGTCAACCAAACCGTCTTCAAGCATTTTCACCATATACTTATTGCTGCCACCTCGTGCAAACCTTGCCTTTATGCCTTCTTTACGCATTATTTGGTCAAAGTAATACGAAACCGCCAGCGAAGTACCGCCAGCTCCGGTTTGAAACGAGAATCCGTTTTTGATAAGTCCTGCCGCTTGACAGAATTTTGCAGTAAGCTCTGCCAAATAAAGCCTATCCGGACTCTTTGTTATCCTTGTGGTACCTGACAATATCTTTTCGGGAATGCCGATTTTGTCCATTTGCACCACATAGTCAACATAATTACCGTGAATTTGCCACGGGATACACGGGAATTCTTGCAAATTATCAGTTACAACAATTACTTTTTCTGCATATTGCGAATCGGCAAGAGCAAACCCTAACAATCCGGTAGCCGACTGACCGTAAAGTCCGTTTGCATTACCAAACGGATCGGCACAACCTGCTGCAATTACTGCAATATCTATTTGCACTTCACCATCTTGCACTGCTTGATACCTGCCGCCGTGAGACCTCAATATACCAATACCTTTCATATTACCTTCGGAAGTAAACCTTCCCAAAGGTCCGTTCATACTACCTTCTATGTGGTGGATTGTCCCGTCTTTTAAGTACTCAATTATCGGCTCGTGGCAAGGAAATGATGCCGACGGAAACCAAACAAGGTCTTTTACTCCGAGTTCTTTTGCTATTGCAAAAATTTGGTTTGCCACCAAATCGCCGTTACGGAAATGGTGGTGCGTAGAAATAATCATTCCGTCCCTCAATCCTGCTTTTATAAGTGCTTCTTTCAGGTCTTTTACCAGCTTGTTGCCATCTTCAGGATAGTTAGCACAAGTCGGAATACTAGGACCATGCTTTCTGCCTTCGGGTATATGTTTGCCTACACCTTTGAACGGTATTTGGGGCTTTCCGTTTATCTCTGTCGGCACTACTCTGCCTACTGCATTTTTCACAAATTCCATATCCGTAAATTTTATTTATCGTTATTATTTAATTCTTCTTCCAACCAATTTTCAGGTAACATAGCAAATTGAACAGCAAGTTTTATGGTTTTTTCGGCACGTTTTACCACAGGCGGATCAATCATTTTGGTTCCAAGTGAAATAACGCCCTTACCTTCTTTTTTGGCTTTTTCAAACGCTACCATAATTTTTTTTGCCTTTTCAAGTTCAGTTTCGGCAGGCTTAAACCCTTCTTTGATTACGGCAATTTGTCTCGGGTGAATACAGCCCATTCCTTCAAACCCTAGTGCTTTTGACCTCTTGACATTTTCAAGCAAGCCTTCCATATCGGCAACATCTGAAAATACAGAATCGATAGGTTGTATTCCTGCCGCTTTGCAGGCATTTACCATTCTCATTCGGGCATACAAGGATTCGGTTCCTTCGTTAGTTCTTTGTACGCCTATATCGGCTGTGTAATCTTCCAAACCAATAGCCATTGCCACTACATTAGGTGATGCAGTTGCTATTTCAAAAGCATTTTCCACACCCAAAGCACTTTCCAATATCGGCATATACCAAATATTGTAGTCAATTCCGTGTTTTGCCTTAATTTCATTTATTTTATTTTCAACCTCCAAAATTCTCTCTGCCGACTCTACTTTCGGAATAAGGATCATATTTACATTGTAAGGCACCACATATTCCAAGTCTTCCAATCCTCTTTCACCTTGGTTTATTCTGACCATTCTTTCTGCACCGTAGAAATTTATGAGGCTTAGCGCATTTCTTACCAAAAATCTGGCTTCATCTTTTTTGTCAGGTGCCACGGCATCTTCAAGGTCAAGAATTATCCCGTCAGGTTTATGAATACCGGCATTTATCATCAATTTAGGAGTATTACCCGGCAAATACAGACGAGTAAACCTGAACCGATCTTTTTCAGTTTGATATTTATTTTCCGGTAAAATTTCAAACAAGTAATTTTTTTCCGTATCGATCAATTGTTTTACTGCAGCCTCTATTCTTGCAGCAATAACAAAAGGTAATGCACCTGTATCTTCCATTGTAATTTCTGCATCAGAAATACCGAAAAACTTCAAAATTTTAATTGCTTGATCTCGTATTTCGTCTCCAAACAAGGCTTCTACCTTGCTTTTCAAGTTTACGATAATGCCATCTCCGTTTTTAAGTTCCAATGTAACAAAACAATCGGAACGGATACCGCCTCCTTTATTTCCGGCTGTTGCTATTTTACTCATATTCATTAAGTTTATAAAGTTTGTATTCCGGATGTTTTTATCTTTCTGTGGATTTTCTTAACAAGCCCCTGAAGTACATTTCCCGGTCCTACTTCAATAAATTCTTCAGCACCGTCTGCAATCATTCTCTCAACAGATTGCGTCCATAATACGGGAGAAGTCAATTGACTGATCAAATTCATTTTTATATCCATTGGGTGTGTTGCGGGTTCTGCAGTAGCATTTTGATAAACAGGACAAATCGGCTCTTTAATTTCAGTTTCGTTTATGGCTTCTTGCAACTCTACCCTTGCAGGTTCCATTAGCGGTGAATGAAAAGCCCCACTTACATTTAACACAATTGCCCTTTTGGCTCCCATTGCTTGCATCATTTCTACAGATCTTTCAATTCCTTTTTTTGTTCCTGATATTACTATTTGCTGCGGGTTGTTGAAATTGGCCGGCACAACAGTTTCCCCGTCTTTTGTTATATTTTGGCAAATATCTATAATTGAATGTTGATCCATTCCGATTATAGCTGCCATAGTCGACTCTTGAAGTTCGCAAGCCTTTTGCATAGCCATTGCTCTCTTGCTCACCAGCTTGAGTCCGTCTTCAAAATTCATCGCACCTGCGGCTACCAATGCAGAAAATTCGCCAAGTGAATGTCCTGCAACCATATCAGGCTTAAAATCATCACCCATCAGTTCGGACAAAATAACCGAATGCAAAAAAATGGCAGGTTGTGTTACTTTAGTTTGTTTGAGTTCTTCTTCTGTGCCATTGAACATTATATCCGAAATTCTAAAGCCTAATATTTCGTTGGCTTTTTCGAACATTTCTTTGGCTTTATCGTATTTTTCATAGAGTTCTTTTCCCATACCCGGAAACTGTGAACCTTGTCCGGGAAATACATAAGCTTTTTTCATATACAGTTGTTTTTAGTGAAATTTATGTCCTATCAAATTCAAAAATTCGTTTCTGGTTACATTATTCTTAAAGGCTCCCGTAAAATCGGAAGTCGTAGTTACGGAATTCGGCGACTCAACACCTCTCATTTGCATACACAAGTGTTGTGCTTCTACTACCACGGCCACACCTAGCGGATCAAGAGCGTTCTGGATACAATCTTTAATTTGTGTAGTCATACGTTCCTGAATTTGTAAACGTCTAGCATAAGCATTTACAACCCTTGCTATTTTACTCAATCCTGTTAATTTACCATTAGGGATATATGCAACATGTGCTTTACCGAAAAACGGTATCATATGGTGTTCACACATAGAATAAAAAACTATATCCTTTACAACAATCATTTCCCTATATTCATCTGTAAAAACGGCACTTTGAAGCATCTCACAAGGATTCATTTCATATCCTTGAGTAAGAAACAACATAGATTTTGCGACTCTGAAAGGGGTCTTCAACAACCCTTCTCTTTCAGGGTTCTCTCCTATCAACTTCAAAATCTCCTTGTAATGATATTCCAATTCTTTAATAGTTTTGTCGTCAAATCTGTCTATCCTGGCATATTTACTATCGCTATCCGTTGATTTTAAATCCATCTTTTTATCTTTTGAGAGCAAATTAAATAATTTTTTTTCAAACAAATGCACCAATTGCGCATTGGCAGATAGCTGTTTACTTTTTTTCCGTAATTTTGTGACAAAATATTTTGAGATGAAAATATTAAAAACATTAGTCATAACACTAGTTATTAGTCTAATCTTGGTAAGCAATTCTTTTGCTCAATATAATAAGCAAAAATATAAAACACCTCTTACCAGAATTTTATTTATTCTTGATGCGTCACAAAGTATGCTAGGGAAATGGGAGCAACATTCAAAAATTAAAGTTGCAAAAAGTCTTTTAATTAAAATGGTAGATAGTTTGCGATATGTTCCTAACGTACAAATAGCTTTAAGGGTTTACGGATTCCAGAGTTATGTGCCGCCACAAGATTGCAATGACACTAAATTAGTAGTTCCTTTCGGGAATAATAATGCCGATAAAATCATAGAAGCTATTAGAAATATTCAACCTAAAGGAACAACACCTATTGCACATTCCTTGGAACTTGCAGCGGAAGACTTCCCTGACGATTGTGATAATTGCCGAAATGTAATTATTCTCATAACTGACGGTATCGAAGCTTGTGATGGGGATCCTTGTAAAGTTTCATTAGCACTTCAAGAAGAAGGTATAATTCTTAAACCCTTTGTAATAGGTATAGGATTAGATGAGAATTTCAAAAAAACTTTTGAATGTGTCGGCAATTACTATGATGCAACTAACGAAAAACGATTCCAAGAAGTTTTAGGCATCGTTATTTCACAAGCATTGAACAATACCACTATGCAAGTAAATCTTCTTGACATAAACGAGAATCCTACCGAAACAAATGTTCCTATGATTTTTTATGATGCCAATACACAAAAAATAAAATACAAATTCATACATACCATGAACGCAAAGGGCAATCCGGACACATTAATATTAAGTCCAATGTATAAGTATAAAATAAAGGTAAATACTATTCCTCCGGTATATTCAGATACTTTTAGTTTGGTTCCGGGCAAACACAAAATTGTAGGTATCGATGCCCCACAAGGATATCTGCAAATAAAAGCAGACAAACAGTTACATAAAAATCTAAAAACAATAATAAGGAAAGGAGAAGGTAAACCAACTCTTAATGTTCAGAATGCAAATACAAAAGAACGATACATTATAGGTAAATATCAAATAGAAATTCTTTCATTACCAAGAATCATAAGCAACATAAAAATACTCCAAAGTCACACCACTACAATAACAATCCCCAAACCGGGTATAGTTTCTGTAAAATTACCATCCCTAGGATACGGTTGTATATACCAAAATACAGATAACGACTTAAAATGGGTATGTAATTTGGACGAAGACAAATTAAGTCAAAACTTCACTTTACAACCGGGTAGATATACGATAGTATTCAGACCAAGAAACATACACCAAACAATAATGACCATTCGTAAAACATTTGATATTCAATCAGGCTCTGCTTCTACAATACGATTAGAAAAATAAATACAAAAAGATATATTATATGTGTATTAAAACCTTAATCGGAACATTAAAATTATTACATTTGCAAAAAAAAGCCATAAATGAAATTCTCAGCAAAAAGAATAGCCGAATATTTAAAAGGTGAAATAATTGGAGACCCAAATATTGTTGTTGATTCATTTTCTAAAATTGAAGAAGGTAAAGAAGGTTCCCTCAGTTTTTTAGCTAATCCCAAATACACACCATATCTTTATAAGACTAATGCCTCAATAGTAATTGTGGATAAAGATTATCCGAATTCTGAAAAAATAAAACCAACTCTTATAAAAGTTGCTAATGCATATCAAGCTTTTGCATCTTTACTTAAATTATACGATGCCGTTTTTTCTCCCGAAAAGAAAGGAATTGAAGAACCAGTATTTATTGACGGAACAGCAAGATACGGCAAAGATGTTTATATCGGAGCATTTTCATATATAGGAGAAAACGTTGAGATTGGGAACAATGTAAAAATTTATCCCCAAGTATATTTGGGAGATAATGTTAAAGTTGGGGATAATACGGTAATAAGGCCTGGAGTAAAAGTTTATAACGATTGTGTAATTGGTAACAACTGTACTATTCATTCCGGCTCCATAATAGGTAGTGACGGATTTGGATTTGCACCACAAGACAGTGGTTACGAAAAAGTTTATCAAATTGGTAACGTTGTAATCGAAGACAATGTTGAAATAGGAGCAAACACAACTATTGACAGAGCAACGCTTGGCTCAACAACAATAAAGAAAGGGGTTAAATTAGATAATCTGATTCAAGTTGCTCATAATGTGGAAATAGGTGAACATACCGTTATTGCCGCTCAAACCGGCATATCAGGTTCTACCAAATTGGGTAAATATTGTATGATCGGTGGGCAAACCGGATTAGTAGGACACATTACAATAGCAGATCAGGTGAAAATTGCAGCTCAATCAGGAGTTGAAAAAACTGTAAAAAATCCCGGTGAAATTTTGCAAGGTTCACCGGCATACAATGCACGACAATACCAACGTTCTTATGTGGTTTTCAGGAAATTACCCGACTTGCAAAAAAAGATTTACGAGCTGGAAAAAGAACTGCAAACTCTCACACAAAAACTTAAAGAAATAGATGAAACAGCTGAGGATTAACAAAATAGAAAGCCTTATATTAAGGGCAATAGGAGAAATACTTATTAAAGAAAAAGATACTTTGACGGGCAACAACATAGTAAGTGTTACATTTGTCAAAGTTACGCCCGACTTATCCTTGGCACGAATTTATTTAAGCATTTTCCCCGTTGAAAAAAAAGAAGAAATACTTGCACATTTTGAAGCCAACAAAAAATTTATAAGGAAATTGTTAGGTCAAAGAGTGAGAAACATCCGTAGAATACCTGATTTGGAATTTCATATTGACGACTCTTTTGACCATATACAAAGAATCGATGATTTGCTGAAAAACGGTTAATCTAAGTATCCGTGAAATTAGAATTTTTTATAGCCAAGCATTACCTATTTTCCAAAAAGTCAACCAATGTAATTAACCTTATCTCGCTTATAAGTATAGTAGGCATAACAATAGGAACTGCCGCTCTTGTAATAATACTCTCCATCTTCAACGGACTGGAAGATTTGATAATATCACGGTACAATACTTTTGATCCCGACTTAAAAGTATTGCCCCTAAAAGGTAAAACCTTCCCTACGGATTCAACTCTTTTGCTAAAACTAAAAAAAATAAAAGGCATAAAAGCCGTAGTACCTGCAATTGAAGAAAACATACTTGTTAAGTTCGGCAAATCATACCACCCCGCTAAGATTAAAGGAATTACAAAAGACTTTCTGACAACTTCACGATTAGACACAATGATTACCAAAGGAGAATTTACAATTTACAATAACAACATACCTGTTGCACTTGTAGGACAAGAAATAGCCAACACATTGAATATAAGCACAAATTACATTACTCCAATGGTGATTTATGCTCCTAAAAGAACTAAAAAAGTTACCCTAAACCCCGAAAAAGCATTTATAAGAAAACCCATTTATGCAGCGGGAATTTTTTCGGTGGAACCTGAAATTGACGATTATATAATTGTTCCGTACGACTTTGCTTGCAACCTGCTGCAATACAAAAATGAAGTAAGTGATTTGGAAATTTATACAGAACCCGGCACTAATCAAAAGAAGATAATTGAAGAAATTAAAACTTTACTACCAGAAACAAAAATACTCAATCGGTTACAACAACACAAATTTATATACAAAATTCTGAAATCCGAAAAGATGATTACTTACCTGATATTAACATTAATTATAATACTTGCTTCATTTACCCTGATAGGCTCTTTATCAATGCTTATAATAGAAAAAAAAGAAGACATAAAAACACTTTTGAGTCTTGGAATGAATACAGAAAGAATAAAAAAGATTTTTCTCACGGAAGGAATGACAATAGCTGTTATCGGTGCTGTTTCAGGTGTAGCTCTCGGATTAATTCTGGTATGGCTTCAGCAAAAATACGGACTTATAAAACTTTATTCATCCGACGGCAAAGGTAATTTTATAGTAGATTCGTATCCCGTAAAGGTTGTTTTCAGCGATTTAGGACTTGTGTTTATTAC
>JALTDM010000081.1 GCA_027074135.1 Bacteroidales bacterium | reverse complement strand
ATATGAAAGAGAATACCCTGAATATGTTCTTAAAATGATCAAAAAAGATATTAAAAATATTAGGGATAACTTTGTAAATTCGGGTAATCAAAAAGTAGTAAGACTTATTGCTAATCACCTTGAAACATCTAAAAATTTTAATTTTATTAATCTCAGTTACAATTGTATCAATAGGATTTGCGCAATATCCATATGGGAAATACCGCAGAAATATAAAATATAAAGTTAGTGGACAAATTAAAGATAAAGAAACAAAAAAACCTGTGCCTTACTGTCCCGTAATAATTTTAAATCAAAAAGATTCAACAGTCGCATTTTCTCTAACAAATGACAAAGGATATTTTACTATACCGGTAAAACCCGGAAAATACAAAATGGCATTACGTTTTATGGGTTATCAACCAGATACTTTACCATTGGAAATAACAAATTCCGATAAAATTGTGGGTATTCTCAAATTAAAACCACAAACAAATAAATTAAAAACCGTTGTTGTTAAAAAAGCTACTGTAAAAAATCTTGTTGATAAGGATGAAATAATGGTTACAGAAAAACTAAAAACAGGAGCCGCTACTGCAACTGATGTATTAGACAGAATAAATGGTATAAGTTATGATCGTTACGATGACCATATTGAAGTTGACAACAACGAAGCGGTTCTATTTATGGTAAATGGGCTTGAAAAAGATGAAAACTATATTAAAAATATGAATCCTGAAAGAATAAAAAAAGTTGAGATAATTCGTGATCCCGGAGGCAGATACGGACTAGAAGGTTATTCTGCTATCATTAATGTAGTTTTGAAAGAAAATTATGTTGGCCACGAAGTAAATGTGAGCTCAATGGCTTCAATCGATACAGACACTAAAGATTATGATTATTTGGTACCGATGAAAGGCGGTAGACTTACTTATAATTTTTCTGCAAAAAAAGTCAACGCTTATGTTCAATTTTTCGGATTTGATTTAAATGCAGGAATGCTTACAACTACTACCAAAAATATGGACAGCATAAGAATAGTTCAATCTCCTGAAAAAAAAGGTGAATATAACAGTGTTTTTGTAAGAGAAATGACTAGAGCCGTCGCTGGAGTAGATTACAAAATAAATCCTATACACCAATTAAGTATTGAAACTTCTGCAGGTTATACTCCACCAAACAATGTTTTTGAAAATTACAAAGAAAATTATTTTCTTAACGATACTGATTTTTATACATCCGATCTATACTTACACAATACCTACAGCTACAGTAATAATTTCGGAACCAAAATATTTTATTTAGGAAATTATTCAGAAAAAAGTTCATTGAGATCAGATTTAAGATTCAGCACCTCGAAAAATTATTCAGAAACTTCTATAAAATATATACCTCCGGAAAGCGAACAAACAACAAAAGTAAATAGTGGAAATAAATCTGCGGAATATAACATTGATTGGTCATATATGCTATTGCCAAAATGGGGTTTTCAAATAGGATACGGAGCTGTGGCAAGAGAAATGAACAGCACGACTACATATTCATTATATCCAAATACTGAAAAAAATTCTGATTATCTGGATATTAGAAACAGAATGTTTTTTTATAATACTTGGCTCGTAAATGATAAAATAACAATTAAAGGTGGACTTGCATATGAATTAAGTACTCCCAAAGTAGACAATACTACTTATAGCTTCTCAATTTTGCAACCTTATATTGATGCACAATACAAATTTTCCGACTTTTTTAACGTAAAACTAAAATACAGAACAAAATCTATATATCCGTCCGTTAATCAGGTAAACCCTAATACAATTTATATTGATGCACAACGAATACAACGGGGAAATCCTAATATCAGACCAACTGCAATACACAAAATTTCATTAAAATTCAATTTATTAGGAGGACTAATGTTTTTTGAACCATATTACAATTTTTCTGACGGATATATAGCAAGTATAATAACCAAAGATCCTGAAACAGGTAAAATCCTTTACACATACGATAATGTTGGATTATATGAAGACAAGGGTATAAAAACGAGTTTTACAATACCGTTAGGCAAGAAAATTATGTGGAGAAACAATGTGAAAATCTTCAACGCACATATGTCTTATCAAGACTATGATAATAAATTTACCGACTGGGGTGGAAACTCAAATCTAATGTTTATGGACAGAAAACACAATATGCTTGCCGGCTTGATGTACCAAAGAAAAATGTTCAAAAGGATAAACTTGCAAGGGTACAGTATGAGCAGGAATAACTGGTGGGGAATAATGATTCAAAAGTCATTTTTTAAGAAGAAATTGAACATTATGGCATTTTATATGTTGCCTATCGATTTCTTAATAGACTACAACAGAATTTCATATTCACAAACCGAATTTTACACACAAGAATCAATTTCAGATGCAAGCGCCATAAAAAACATATTTTTTATGCGTTTGAGTTATAACTTCAGTAAGGGTAAGGTTATTAAGAAAAAAACAGGACAAGGACCCGGAAACGAGGATTTTCAAATATTTTAACAGATAAGGTTGCCTTCGGGCAGCCTTTTTTATACAATACTATATGTTTTTCCGTCTTCTACTAATTCTATTTCACCGTTAAATGCTTGTTTAGCCTCTTCCATAAAAGGTGTTATGTCTTTGTAACGAGTTGAAAAATGACCAAGCAGAAGTTTTTTTGCATTAAGGAGAGTTGCTATTTGTGCAGCTTGTTGGGCTGTGGAATGTTTAGTCTCGGCAGCCCTTTCTATTTCTCTTTCCAAAAATGTAGCTTCGTGATAAAGCAAATCTATTACGCCGTCAAAATGATTTTTTATTTCAGGCAAATATTCCGTATCTGTAACAAAAACATATTTTCTAGGTTTAGGTGGTGGAGTTGTAAGATCTTCGTTGAGAAAAACATTTCCGTTTTCGTCGACATAGTCCTCACCGTTCTTCAACTTTATCCTACAAGGAATTGGAACAGATAATTCTTCAATAACTTCCTTGATTAGTTTTCTGGGTTGCTGCTTTTCTTCAAATGAAAAGCCCCAAGTCTCTATTCTGTGTGATACGGGGAAACTGAAAATCTTAAGCAATTTATTTTCGTAAATAAGGTCTTTACCTTCCGGTTTCAGATAATGGAATGTTATCGAGTAATTTAATCTTGTGAAAATGTATGTATTAATTGCATTCAGAAAATCTTCCAACTGCTTGGGTGCATAAATATGTAATTCCTTGTATCTGCCCAGTAAGTTGAATGTATTTATTATTCCCGGAAGTCCGAAAATATGGTCGCCGTGCAAGTGGGAAATAAAAATCCGGTCTATCCTCTGCATCTTCAGCTTGAAGCGTCTCATTTGTATTTGGGCTCCTTCTCCGCAATCAATTAAAAAAAACCGCTCGGCGTGATTTAACACCTGAGCGGTTGTATTTCTTCGGGATGTTGGCAGAGCCGAACTGCTTCCCAAAATAGTAATTTCAAACTTTTGTTTCAATTTACCGGTAAATTTACCAAAATCAATCTTCTTGATGCGTTTCGGATTGCTTTTTCACATGTTTTTCTATCATCTCAATTGCTTTTGGCATTGTATAAGCTATATTCAGCACATTGTCCAATTGTGAAATGATAATAAGCCTTTCCACAGCTTGTTGCAATCCGGTAAGCACTAAAACCCCCCCCGCATTCTTACACAATCTGTTGGCAACCAATATGGCACTTAGTCCCGATGAATCAATATACCTGCATTTGCTGAAATCCAACAACATATTCTTTTCTCCTTTGCTTGCAATCATAACAAATTCCGACTTCAAATCGGGAGCGATGTTGGTATCAACTTTTTCTACCAAAATAGTTACCTCTGTATAATTATCTTTCTTTTCTGTTCTAAAGTTCATCTTACCGG
>JALTDM010000080.1 GCA_027074135.1 Bacteroidales bacterium | reverse complement strand
CATTAAAAAAATTAAGTAATTATGGTGAATCAGTACGAAACCGTTTTCATTTTGACTCCCGTTTTATCTGAAAATCAGATAAAGGAAACGGTAGATTATTTCAGGAAAGTAATCACGGACAATGGTGGAGAAATAGTCCACGAAGAAGATTGGGGGCTAAGAAAGTTGGCTTATCCGATTCAAAAGAAAACTACTGGCTACTATCACTTGTTTGAATTTAAGGCAGAAGGTAGTTTGGTAGATAAGTTGGAAATTGAATATCGCAGAAGTGAAAGGATTATTCGTTTCCTAACAGTGAAGCTCGACAAATATGCAGTTGAGTATAATGAAAAAAGAAGAAAAAGATTACAACAACAAAAAGAAGAAAATAAAAAGTAAAGGAGGATAAGTCATGGCAGTAGATAATGATATAAGATATTTGACCCCGATAAACATTGAAGTTAAAAAGAAAAAATATTGCAGGTTTAAAAAGAACAGGATTAAATACATTGATTATAAAGATCCTGAATTTTTGAAAAAGTTTGTAAACGAACAAGGTAAAATCTTACCAAGAAGAATAACCGGAACTTCATTGAAATATCAAAGAAGATTGGCAAAAGCCATAAAAAGAGCAAGACATCTTGCTTTATTGCCATTTGTAACTGATAATTTTAAATAAAATAGGAGGATAGGTTATGGAAATTATTTTGAAAGAAGATATACTTAATTTGGGATATAAAGATGATATCGTAACTGTTAAGGATGGTTATGCAAGAAATTACCTTATACCTAAAGGATATGCAGTTCAGGCTACTTCCAGTGCTAAGAAAGCACACAAGGAAATAATGAAACAAAGAGCTCAAAAAGAAGAAAAAATAAGGAAAGATGCAGAAACAGCTGCAGAAAAATTGCAAAACGTTAAACTTAAAATCCTAGCAAAGACGAGTTCTACAGGTAAGATATTCGGATCTGTTAATAATATTCAAATTGCTGAAGTTCTTGAAAAAGAAGGCATCAAGGTTGACAGAAAGAATATAATCATAAATGCAGAACACATCAAGGAAGTAGGTACCTATACCGCAACGGTTAGGATTTACAAGGATATAAAGGCGGATGTAACTTTTGACGTGGTAGCTGAAGAAGATGATAAATAAGATAAATAAAGCCCCCCAAGGGGCTTTTTTAATACTTACACATTATTTTATTGCAAAACAAAAATCAAAAAATAAATAAAATATGAAAAAGCTAAAATTTATTGCACCTGCATTATTTGGTTTTTTATTGCCAATGTCAGGATTTGCAAGTGAAGCTGATTTGGTTGTTCCCGATGGAATGAAAAATGAGACTATTCTTTTTTGGGGATTTTTAGTAATATTGTTCGGATTTTTGTTCGGACTTTATCAATTTTCGAAGGTAAAAAAATTACCTGCACACAAGTCGATGTTGGGAATAGCATCGGTTATTTACCAAACCAGTAAGACTTATTTGATTCAACAAGGTAAGTTTTTGATTATCTTGTTTTTGTTTATTGGTGCTGCAGTAGCATTTTATTTTGGTGGACTAACAGGTGATTTCGGATTTGGTGGCGTTATGATGATTCTCGGTTGGACTATATTGGGTATTTTGGGCTCATACAGTGTGGCTTGGTTCGGAATCAGGATGAACACATTGGCAAACTCAAGAATGGCGTTTTCTTCTTTGGAAAGAAAACCTTTGAAATTATTGCATATTCCGCTTAATGCCGGTATGAGTATCGGTGTTATGCTTATTTCTTTGGAACTCATGATGATGCTTATTATCTTATTGTTTGTTCCTGGTGAATATGCAGGAGCAAGTTTTATCGGATTTGCTATTGGTGAATCTCTTGGGGCATCTGCTTTGAGAATTGCCGGTGGTATTTTCACAAAGATTGCTGATATTGGGTCTGACCTTATGAAGGTTATCTTCAAGATTGGTGAAGACGATCCGAGAAACCCTGGTGTTATTGCTGATTGTACAGGCGATAACGCAGGTGATAGTGTTGGTCCTACAGCCGACGGTTTTGAAACTTATGGTGTAACAGGTGTTGCCCTTATTTCATTCATTCTTTTGGCAGCATTCAAGGATTATCAAGTAGAATTACTTTCTTGGATATTTGTAATGCGTATATTGATGATACTTACTTCTATTGTTGCTTTCTATTTTAACAATTGGATTTCCGATGCAAAACATAAAAATGATGATGATTTAGATTTTGAACAACCGTTGACTTCACTTGTTTGGGTAGCTTCAATTTTATCTATCATAATGATTTATTTGGCAAGTTATTGGGTAATTAAAGATCTGCCAAACGGGTTGTGGTGGAAACTATCAACAATTATATCTGTTGGTACACTTGGTGCTGCATTGATACCTGAATTTACAAAATTCTTTACAAGTCCTAAATCAAAACACGTAGCTGAAGTAGTGGAAGCATCAAGAGAAGGAGGTGCATCACTTAATATCTTGGCAGGATTTGTTGCCGGTAATTTCAGTGCATTCTGGAAAGGAATGGTATTCGTGGTGTTGATGTTCATTGCTTATGTGGTAAGTACCCACGGATTAGCATCAATTATGGATTACGAAACTGTATTTGCATTCGGTTTGGTGGCTTTCGGTTTCTTGGGAATGGGACCTATCACAATTGCAGTTGACAGCTATGGACCGGTAACAGACAATGCTCAATCAATTTATGAATTGTCGCTTATAGAAGATATACCTGATGTTGACAGTGAAATTGAAAAAGATTTTGGCTTTAAGCCTGATTTCGAAAAAGCTAAATATTACTTGGAAGCCAACGACGGTGCAGGTAATACATTTAAAGCTACTGCTAAACCAGTGCTTATCGGTACGGCTGTGGTGGGTGCAACTACTATGATTTTCTCATTGATATTGCTTGTAGAACACGCACTCGGAATGGATCCTAACAGCATTTTGAACTTGCTCAACCCATATACAATTTTGGGATTCTTGTTTGGTGGTGCTGTTATTTATTGGTTTACAGGTGCTTCTACACAAGCCGTTACAGCAGGTGCACACAAGGCTGTTGCTTACATTAAGAAAAACATAAACCTTGATATAAATGCACCAAAGAAAGCCGACCCTGAAAAATCAAAAGAAGTAGTGCATATTTGTACTGTTTATGCACAAAAAGGTATGTTCAATATTTTTGTAGCACTGTTTTCTTTTGCTTTAGCGGTTGCTTTCTTGTCATCACCTACATTTACCCCGGATGCGGTTTCATTCTTCATTAGTTATCTGTTAGCAATAGCTGTGTTTGGATTGTATCAAGCAATATTTATGGCTAACGCCGGTGGTGCTTGGGACAATGCCAAAAAAGTAGTAGAAGTTGATTTGCAAGAAAAAGGAACGGAATTGCACGATGCAACTGTAGTTGGTGATACCGTAGGGGATCCGTTCAAAGATACATCATCTGTGTCATTGAACCCGATTATTAAGTTTACAACCTTGTTTGGTATTCTTGCAATGGAAATTGCCATAGCACCGCAATTCCAAGCAGTAGCTCCTTACATTGGTTTGGTATTCTTGGCTATTGCACTGTACTTTGTTTACAGAACATTCTATTCAATGAGAATAAAGAAATAAGAATTAACTTATTTTCAATCAATAAAAAGGGCAGCCGTAAGGTTGCCCTTTTTTGATAGTCAAGGTTTTTATTTTTAAGGTATTCCAATATATTTATGTAGTTGGACGGAGAGTTTCCATTTAGGGTTTTTCTTAATGTATTCAATTATTATTGGGGTGTTTTGTTTTCTTCTGCTCCACTCTGGTTGTAAATAAAGGTGTGTGCCATCAAGAACTTTTTTAGCGTTTTCTTCTGCCCATTCCAAGTCTTGATGCGGATCGTAAATTATGACTTTAAGTTCTTGTGCCGAAGCAAAGTATTCGGATAGTGGCGGTTGTTGCGGTTTAGGGGATAAGCATATCCAATCCCATTTGCCTGTAAGGGGATGTGTACCCGAAGTTTCAAGGTAAGTTTTTATGTCTGCTTTTTTCAGTAGGTTCGTAAAAAGGTCAAGGTTGTACATCATTGGTTCTCCGCCGGTTACTACCACATCTTTATGACCTGCAGAAATTATTTCGTCCGCAAGTTGTTCCGTTTCAATGAGTGTGTCACGTCCGAAAGTCCACGAATATTTGCTGTCGCACCAGCGGCAACCGATGTCGCATCCGCCTATCCTTATGAAAAATGCCGCCTTGCCCGTGTGAAATCCTTCGCCTTGAAGCGTGTAAAATTTTTCGATGAGTGGAAGGTGTGTGCCTGCTTCAAAAAGTTTGTTCAATTCGTCCTTGTTCATTATTTATTGTTTGGGCTTGCAAAAATACTATTATTTTTATGCAAAAATAATGTTGAAAATGGTTTGCAAAGAATTTGACCTTTTAGGGCTTAATATAAATTATACCGATAAGCCTTATTTGATAGAGGCAAGTGCCGGTACCGGAAAAACTTTCTCAATAGCTTCGCTTGTGTTGAGGATAATTTTGGAGAAGGATAATGCCGACATAAAAAAGATTCTGATATTGACATTTACCAATGCTGCTACAAATGAATTGAGAATACGTGTGAGGAAGTTTTTGAACGAGGCATGGAACTTTCTTGAGTATGGAGACGGAGAAGTTGATGGTGTGATAAAAGATATAGTTACTAAGGCTATTGAAGGTAAAGGTGAGAAAGAGATTAAGCAAATTAAAAATGGTTTAAGGCTGGCTATGCTTGAAATTGATGAGGCGCCGATTTATACAATTCATTCGTTTTGTCAAAGGATGCTTACCGACTTTGCTTTTGAAACCGGAATGTCGCCCGATTTTGATGTTTTGCCTGATGAGTCTGCATTGCTGAATAACATTTTGCTAAAATTTTGGCGTGAATATGTAAATATGCAAAATGCAAAGTATGATGTAAGGAATATGTTGGGAGAAATGAATGCTTTTTTTGGCAAGAATGATTTTTCAATAAATAACTTGTGGGCTTTGCTGTCTGATTCAGTAAGAAAATATTTGTCCGGCAGGGAATTGGCACTACCGGAAGGTTTTGAGGATAATCAGCTATTTGAAATGCTGAAAGAGGCAAACGTATATGTGAAAAAGAAGATTGATGACTTTAAGAAAAAATACGGGCTTGTTTCTTACAACGATATGATAAAAATGTTGCATGATAGTGTGCATAATAAAGAAGAGTTGGCAGAGAAAATAAAAGAAAAATTTGATTTTGTTTTCGTGGACGAGTTTCAGGATACGGACAATTTGCAGTATGAGATTTTCAAAAAAGTATTTGAACGGGAAGTGCCTGTTTTTTACATAGGTGATCCCAAGCAGTCGATTTACAGTTTCAGGGGAGCTGATATTTATACATACATGGAGGCAAAAAAGAATGCTGAATGCCGTAAAATGAAGATGAATTTCCGTTCGTCGAAAGAATTAATTGCAGACTTAAACGCTCTTTTCGGTTCGTTGAAAGAGGAGGATAGGGAAAATCTTGGTTTTGAATACAGCGATGTAAATGCAAAAAAAGAACTTGATTATAATGTGGACGGGGAAAAAAGGGGAATTTATGTGCATAAAGTAACTTCTGAAGGGAAAAATTATGCAACGCAAAAGGATTTGAAAGATGAGACTCCCGAAATAGTCAAATATTTGGTATCAAAAGGAGAAATTGAAGTTGAAAATGAAAACGGCAACAAAGAGAAAAGAAAAATCAAGTATTCCGATATTGCTATTTTAGTAAGGTATAATAGGGATGCTAAAGAATTGAAAACTCAGCTGTCAAAATCAGCTATTCCAGCGGTAGTGGTTGATGAAACTCCTGTGTTGAAAACATCTGAGGCAAAGGAATTGTTTTTTGTGCTCCGGGCTGTGTCAAATCCATCAGATGTAAATATAAATACTGCATTGGCAACAAGTCTTGTTGGCAGTATTGATTACGAAACGATACTGAAAGCAGAAAAAGAAAAGTTTGTTGAGGTGTTCGGGCAAATTAAAGAAGTGTGGAACAACGAAGGTGTTTTCCCTGCAATAATCAAATTTATGTCTGCATTTGGGATATGGAACAAGTCAGGCAGTGAAAGTGATGTGGACAGGGAAAGAAAAATTACCAATGTGCTTCATATAGCCGAGATACTGAACGACAAAGAAATAAATTTACAATACGGAATGCTGGACCTGTTGAATTGGTTTGGCAAAACAATAAATGATGATGAGGCAGTAGGTGAAGGTTACGAGTTGAGAATGGAAAGCGACAAATCGGCTGTGAAAATAGTTACTATCCACAAAAGCAAGGGACTTGAATATCCTGTGGTTTTATTGCCGATGATGAATTTAACTCATGCAATAGATGCGAGAAAGAAAATAATAGAATTTTATGATAGAGGGGCAAAAAAGTGGAAATATTCTTTGTTTAGGAATTCAGATTATAAAAACTTAGCAGAATCTGAGTTGGAAAAAGAAAATATGAGGCTGTTTTATGTTGCGATGACAAGGGCAAAATATTTTAATTTTATTTTTTATTATGATGTTTCCAGGAATAAGCAAAAAAGTTTGTTCAGATTTTTTAAAGGATATTTTGTCGGCAATAAATTTGATGTAAATTTTTCAGGTGCCGGTACAAATCAAGCGTCAGAAACGGAAGAGAGAGGTGAAGTCAAAGAATTTTATGGCGAAACAAAACAAGTTTGGGGTGTTACGAGCTACAGTGCTTTGGATGAACACACACACGAAGTCGTGGCTGCAATGTCGGAAGGTTTGAACTTAACAGGTTACGACAAGTTTATTTTTGAAGACTTGCCTAAAGGTGCATCTGTTGGAAATATTTTGCACAAAATCTTTGAAGAAGTTGATTTTTCAAATCCCGAAGAATATTGGAAAAGTGAGAAAAAAGATATTCTGCTGAAAACATTGGATTTACGAGAAGAAGGATATTTAAAACAAATGGTTAATAACGTGTTGGATGCAAACTTTCATGAAGGAATAAACTTGCGGAAGGCTGATAATGTTTTCAAAGAACTGGAATTTTACTTTTCATTTAATAGCTTGGACAGGGGAAAAATAAATACATTGTTTGAAAAGTATTCTGTACCTGCCGTTATTACGGAAGCGGATGCTCAACAAGGGGTAATACACGGATTTATAGATTTGGTTTTTGAATACGACGGGAAGGTTTATATACTTGACTGGAAATCAAATCATTTGGGGTACTCACTTGATGATTACAATGCAGAAAGCCTGAAAGTAGCAATGGAAATAAACAATTACTATTTGCAGTACTACATTTATTCGCTTGCAATGTATCGCTATTTGGGTGAAGAGAGATTCAAAAACAATTTCGGAGGGGTTTATTATGTATTCTTGAGGGGTGTGAGGGCAAAAAAGCATACAGGCATTTTTTATACTAAGCCGGATTTTGATTTAATAAAGGAATTTGATGATATGATTATGTGATTTTTATTTCCTGTGTTTTGTTTTTAAGAAATAGTTTCTGTATTTTAAGAAATTGGATCTATTGAGGTTTCAAAGTTTTGAAATCCATCTTTAAATATTCTTGTGAAATAAGGTCGTCGTATTTTTTTTTCGTGAATTTTGGTTTAAATTTGCAAATAGTAAAAACGTAGGTTATGAGTGAAAAGATTCTGAAAGCATTAATGAGGCTGTTTGCAATTATTGCAAATTTGGATAAGGATGACACAACCAGGGGAAGAGATTTAGTTCGAGAATACCTCAAGCATTATTTAAGTACTGAAACTATAAACGAGTTTCTCAAACTTTATGACGAATATTATAACATTCACCATAAAAAGTCAGGTAAGAAGGGTATAAGTGCCAATTCGGTAAAGGTGCTTAGGATTTGTGAGGAAGTAAACTCAGAACTTAAGCGCGAACAAAAGATTTTGGTATTGTTGCAACTCCTCGAATTTATAACTTATGGGAAAGGAGTTTCGGATATAGAACTGGAATTTGTTAAAACAGTAGCTGAAATTTTTAATATTACTCAAGAAGAATTTAATAATGCCAAAGAATTTATGTTTGGCAATTACGATGGGGTACCGGATAAGAAATTTTTACTTGTAATTAGTGATAAATTAATGGGACCTCCAGGTGTCAAACACATTTACCGCCCAAAACTTGATGGTGAAATCTATGTGATTTATTTGCCGTCTTCCGAAACATATATGTTCAAATATACAGGTAGGCAAAACTTAAAACTTAACGGTCAGCCTATTAAGCCGAATTGGGGCTATGTTTTTGACAAAGGTTCTTCTATTCGCGGTTCTTTGATTTCGCCGATTTATTACAGCGATGTATCCGGATTGTTCTTGCAAGGAAGTGTGCCGTATAAATTGGTTTTTACTGCCAAGGATATTGAATTCAGATTCAAAAACAGCAATAACGGTATTCATAAATTTACGTTCTCGGAAGAAACGGGCAAGTTGGTTGGTATAATGGGCGGAAGTGGTGCAGGTAAGTCTACATTGCTTAATATTTTTAATGGGAAATATAAACCGCTTGCTGGAGAAATTACCATAAACGGATATGATATACACAAAGACAAGGATAAATTAAAGGGTGTAATAGGCTTTGTGCCTCAAGATGATTTGCTTATAGAAGAACTTACCGTTTTTCAAAATCTGTATTACAATGCAAAATTGGTTTTTGATGGGTTAAGTGAAGAAGAATTGGTAGAAATTGTGGAAAAAGTTCTCAAAGACCTTGATCTGTACGAAATAAAAGATTTGAAAGTGGGTGACCCGCTGAACAAATATATAAGCGGAGGTCAGAGGAAAAGGCTTAACATCGGATTGGAACTTCTTCGTGAACCACCGATAATGTTTGTTGACGAGCCGACTTCAGGGCTATCCTCTATGGACTCGGAAATGGTAATGGACTTGCTCAAAGAACAAACATTAAAGGGCAAGTTGGTGATTGTTAATATACACCAACCGTCTTCGGATATTTACAAAATGTTTGATAAAATACTGTTTTTGGACAAAGGCGGTTATCCTGTGTTTTACGGCAATCCGCTCGATGCCATAACATATTTTAAGCGTGCTGTGAATTATGTTGATGCGGATGTGAGCGAATGTCCTGTTTGCGGTAATGTAAACCCCGAAAGCATATTGCAAATTATTGAGACAAAGGTGATAGATGAATATGGTAAACAAACACGCAAAAGGAAGATATCACCTAAAGAATGGTATGAAAGATATATGAGAGAAATTCATCCCAAAGTGGAAATTAAACACAGTGATGATGAAATTCCAAAAAGTAACTTCAAAATACCTAATCCTTTCAAGCAGTTCAAAATTTTTATGGTGCGTGATGTACTTTCCAAAGTAACAAATAAGCAATATTTACTTCTTAATTTTTTGGAATCACCTGTTTTGGCTGTAATTCTTGGATTTTTTACTAAATATATTGCTGAAGATCATTATGTTTTTGCCAAAAATGAAAACATACCCGGATATTTATTTATGGCTGTTGTAGTTGCATTGTTTCTGGGTATGACAGTAAGTGCAGAAGAAATAATAAAAGACAGAAAAATTCTTGAGCGTGAAAGATTCCTTAATTTGAGTCGTGCCAGCTATATCAATTCTAAAGTTATTTTGATGATTATAATTTCTGCAATTCAAACTATTTCGTTTGTAATTGTTGGTAATTGGATACTTGGTATTCACGGATTGACATTTAATTATTGGTTAATATTGTTCACAACTGCTGTTTTTGCCAACCTTGTAGGATTAAATATTTCTGCAACACTCAATTCTGTTGTTACTATTTACATACTAATACCGTTTATTCTTGTGCCGGAATTATTGTTGAGCGGGACTGTTGTTAAATTTGACAAGTTGCATAAATGGATAGCCAACGAAGAATATGTACCTTTTGTCGGTGATTTGATGACATCCAGGTGGGCATATGAGGCTTTGGCTGTAACACAGTTTAAGGATAATCCTTACGAGAGACATTTTTATGATTATGACAAATTGATGAGTGATTATGTGTATTTGTACAGTTCTCTCGTTCCCAATTTAGAAACTAAGGTAAATATTATTCAAAGAAATTTACGGCTAAAAGAAGATGAAGAAAAGACAAAAAAAATCTTTGAAATTGTAAAAAATGAAGTGGCAAAGCTCGAACAAAAAACACATCACAAATTCAGAAAATTTACTTTGCAGGATTTCACTAATCAAAAGTTTGTAGAATCAATCAGGAAGTATTTTAATGTAATCAAAAAAGAATACAGTAAAAAACGCCAGCTTGTAGCTCGTCGCAAAGATGAAAAGTTGAATATGCTTGCAAAAAAATTGGGTGGCACCGATGCTTTGGTAAAACTGAAAAATGATAATTATAACGAGAAACTTGCAGATATGGTAATGAACAAAACAGAATTGAAAAGAACAATAGATGGTGATGGAAAAATTATAAGAAAAGTAGATCCAATTTTTTATTATCCTGAAAATAAATACGGACGAGCACAGTTTTATGCTCCTGTAAAAAGAATTGGCAATTATTATATCGATACATTATGGTTTAATGTAGGTGTTATTTGGCTTACAACACTTTTTCTATATATAACTTTGCAATTTGATTTCTTTAGAAAGATGCTTGAATGGTTTGGCGAAATAAAACTGTTTAAGTCAAAGAGTAATTACAGGGAAGTGGAAGAAGAATAGATTTTAAAGCGAATTAACAAAGGCAGCAATTGAGTCTGTATCTTGCTTCATCATACAATTAAAATGCCCTTTGGGGCATTTTTTGTATCCCAATTTAGAGCATGGACGACACTTTAAATTTTTAACTTCAAAGATTTTTGATCTGCTGTCAGGTTTGTATGGATACATACCGAATTCCGGTATTGTATTTCCCCAAACAGAGGCTATAGGCTTTTTATATGCTGATGCTATGTGCATTAGTCCCGTGTCGGGTGTTATGATACCTGTAGATTGGCTAATAACGTAAGCACTTTGATTAAGTGTGAGCTTACCTGTGAGGTTTGTAATTTTTTTGTCTTTTACACCTTGTGTAATTTTTTCTGATATTGCAATGTCTTCTTTACTTCCCAAAAGAATAACAGGATGTTTAACTTTACTTAATATTTTTGTTGCAATTTCGGTAGGAATTTGTTTGGTTGCGTGTTTTGCACCCGTAACAAAAACAATAAATTTTTCATAAGGCAATTTTATTGCGTCTGTTTCACTGTTTATAAAGTAATCCAATCCTTTACCGTCATTTTTCACATCAAAAGGTAATATGGCTTCAAAGTATCTGTCAACTATATGAACATCAGGTAGTAAGGCTTTTCTTTTCAATTTTACTGCAAACCATTTTTCTACATTAAGTTTGTTAAAGGTAAGGTCGGGTACTCTTAATTTGTTCCGTATCCTTATGCTTCTAAAGTTTTTGTGTAAGTCTATTATGTGATCGAAATTTTCTTTTTTCAGTTCTTCAATTGTTTTTTTAAGGTTGCCGTCAAAGGTGTGTATTTTATCTATGTAGGGGTTGTTTTTGATTGTGTCTATGAATTGTTTTTTTACAAGATAGTGAATCTCGGCATCTTTTACTTGTTGTTTTAAGCACCTGATAACAGGTGATGTTAAGACAATATCACCGATGGAGCTGAGACGTATTATGAGAAATTTTATTTTCATATCGGTATAAATAAAAAAACCGCCGGTAAAGGCGGTTTGAAGGGTGGACTACCGGACTTGAACCGGTGACCTCCAGAGCCACAATCTGGCGTTCTAACCAAACTGAACTAAGCCCACCATTTTTTGCGACTGCAAAGGTAATAAATTTTTTTATTGACAAAATATTGTCTTGAGAAAAAAGCATAATAACTTACTTGAACCTTGTTAATTTGTAAATAAAGATGTGTTAATTCACTAACCACTAGTCAACTTTTTCTTCTTTTTTCTGTTTCTTTCCTAAAGTATATCGGATGCCGAGAGAGTAGTTGAGAGAGTTGCCGGAGAACATATAATGTTTGTGATGTAAAATATAACCTGATTTAGGATAGTTTAATGGACCACCTAATTCATAACTAGACCAAGAACTTGGTGCTTTATAATATGTTGGAGTATATACACCTTTTTGGGGTGTAAAACCATAATCTAAAAAAGTTGCATTTGTAATGAATGATAAAGATTTAGATATTTTATAATTAAAATGGAGGCTAATGTGTTTGAAAAGCATAAATTACATAAATTAAATAATTTTTTATCACAGAAAGTTAATTTTTATAAAAATAAAATTGATAAAATAAATGATTTAAATTTTGATAATAATAATCATAATAAACAATTACAACAACATGATTCAGTAAAAATGAGATTTAAAGATGGAAGAGTTC
>JALTDM010000079.1 GCA_027074135.1 Bacteroidales bacterium | reverse complement strand
TTTTCATATTTCATAAATTTATCCGTGAAAAATACTGTATAAAAACAAAATTGATGTGAGTAAACTCAGGTATGGTGAAAGTTCATTTAAAATTCTTGAAGCATATTTAGGTCTGGCATCTACATATATAATATCGTTAGATTGTAAAACGAAGTTCGACTTCTTCATATTTTTCAACGACCTTATGTTGAAAACAAAAACTTGTGGATGGTTTAAATCTCCTCGAATAAGTTTAATTTTGTATGCTTCTGAGAAAGAGGATATTCCACCTACTTTTGCAAGTGCTTCGATAAGTGTAAAATTATCATTGTCCATATACACAACATCGCCTTTTTCGGAGCCGGCGGAGAATACGAAAACTCTTCTGTTCGTCACATTTAGTTTTACAAAAGGATCTTTTATGTATTTACTATATTCTTTTTCAAGAAATGATTCAGCTTGTTCAATCGTATATCCGGTTATTTTTACATAGTCTATCATCGGCAATTTCACTTTTCCTTTTTTATCAACCGTGTATTCGGGAATTGCTGCTGACTGAGGTAGCTGTTTATTCATATCTACAAGTTGGTACCCTTTATTGGTAAATACCCGAACATCAAGTTTGTCGTAAGGTCTTATTACATACTCTTTTACACCTGTTGTGTCAAAATTGTTGTATTTGAAATCTTTGCCTGTTTTAAACATTTGATTAGGGTAAAATACTCTACAACTCGAAAGAAAAATAATTGTTGCCGTTAAAATAAATAGTATGTAAAAAAGTCTTTTCATTTTAAATTTCTTTTCTCAGCCTTGAATCCGGAATATTCATTTGTTCCCTGTATTTTGCCACCGTCCTGCGTGCAATTTTAAAGCCTTTGTTTTTTAATATTTGTGCTATTTTGTCGTCAGAATATGGTTTGTGCTTATCTTCATTGTCGATAATCTCTTTGATAATTTCTTTAATCTTTCGGGTGGAAACATCTTCTCCGGAACTTGTTTGTAGTTTGTCGCTGAAAAAATATTTTAACGGATAAATGCCGAATGGTGTTTGGACGTACTTGTTGCTTACTACTCTGGAAATTGTTGATACATCATAGCCTGTTTGGTCGGCTATATCTTTAAGTATCATCGGTTTGATGTTTTTGTCATCTTGGGTGAGGAAAAAGCCTTTTTGATGTTTGGCTATTTCTTTCATTGTGTGCAGCATGGTTTTTTGCCTTTGTGACAGCGCAGTAATAAACCACTCTGCATCTTCTTTGTTCTTTTTAATGAATTTGGTTGTCTCTTTTTCTTTTTTGTCTTTATTGTTTTTGCTGTCAAGTCTTTTCAAAAGTTGTTCGTATTGCTTGTTTATGCGGAGTTTCGGTGAGTTTTTATCGTTTAATGTTACGGTAATTTCATTGTTGTCGTCTATATCCAAAATGAAGTCAGGTGTTATTGTATTGAAGTTTTTAGAGACTGCCTCGTTCAAAGCCATGCCGGGTTTGGGGTTGAGCTTTTTTATTTCGTCCAATACCTTTTCCAGAACTTCTCGATTTATACCGAGTTTAGACATTATTTTTTCATAATGTTTCTTTCCGAGTTCTTCAAAATATTCTTTTACAATTTTAAGGGCAAGTTGTAGTATTTCAGAATTTTTCTCATTTTCGAGTTTCCTTTCCAGTTGGATAATCATTGATTCTTGGAGGCTTTGAGCAGCTATTCCCGGTGGGTCAAGTTGTTGAATTATTTTTAGTGTTTCTCTGACTTCTTCGTCGCTTACATCCACTCCTTGTTTAAAGGCAATATCATCTGCTATTGAAGTAATATCTCTTCTGAGGTATCCGTCGTCGTCCAAATTCCCAAGGATATAGTCTGCAATGATTTTTTGATTATCAGTCAAATCAAAGTTTAAAGTAAGTTGGTTTTCCAAGCTGTCCCTAAAAGAAGGTTGCACAGCCATCGGTATTTGCCTTTCTTCTACATTTTTGTCTTTTGGCAGGTTAAGTTTATATTCGGGGTATTCGTCAATATCGTTCAGGTATTCTTCCGGGTCGAAATCGTCTAATGCCTGTTCAAACTCGTCTTTTTCTTGTGTTTCTTCTTCTGTTTCCGATGGGTTGTCAATTTCAAATTCATCTACGGGTTCACCTTCTTCCAGCAGAGGATTTTTTTCCAATTCTTCTTTTATCCTGGTATCCAATTCAATTGTGGGTATTTCCAAAAGTTTAATTGCTGTAATTTGCTGTGGTGTAAGTTTTTGTTGTTGTGTTTGAATTTGTTTTTGCTTAGAAGTCGCCATTAGTTTTCCATTTTTTTACAAAGATACATAATTTTTAAAATGTGTTGGTTTGAATATAATGTAATGTTGCTAAGTCAAAGTTAAGTATGTTAATTAAACCTAAATTACGTAATAGTAAGTTTTAGAAATTTTTAACTTTCGGGAAACAAATGTTTAGCAATATATTTTACTTGCTGAAAATATAACAAAAATTTTACTAGGTATAAAGCTAAAAGTAGAATTACTTTTATAGCTCTACCTTAAAAGACTGGTCTGATCATATACATAAAGTATCGGAACTAACAAACAGGCTAAAGCCCGTTTATATTAATAACAAGTAATAATTAATAAACAATTTTCTTCGTTACCGCTCCGTTTTTGTTTTTTACCGTAACGAGATACACACCTTTTGCATAGCCTTTAAAATTGATGCTTATGTGTTGTGAGTTGTAATCGCTACCGTAAATTTCTTTACCTGTGATATCGTGTATTATTACCGTAACTTTTTCTTTTTTGCTCAGGGTTATATTCAGGACTTCGTTTACGGGATTCGGATAAAGAGTTATATCCAAGTTGTTTATTCTTATTATCGGTGCGGATATATTTTGCAGACTGTCGGGTATCTCGAAAGTGTATTTTACTCCTTAGAACCACGCATATCTCATTTTCTCGTATTGCCTGGGCTGAAAGCATTGCACCAAAAAATGAACACTGTCGTGTTAGGTAAAAACTAATTTCATCATTATATCATCGCATAGTGCTTGCCTTATTTCATCAATAGTTGAATAATTACATTCGTCAAACCCGAGGGCGATAGTACAAAAAGAAAAGTCATCTTCTGAATATGTGTGAGGATTATTATAATTAGGTTCTACTAAAAACCAGCTTACTACATCATAACTGAATGTATCATTAAATTGAACAAGACCCACATCAAACACAATCAGCGTATCGGGTCTTAAAGTAGTCCATACGGTGTCGGGGTCTTCTCTGTACATAAAAGTACCTGCATAGCAGCCTATAAGGCTGTCTAATGTTTCCTGTGCTGCTGCCAGCATTGGCAGAAAAGCAAGAATAAATATTATTTTTTTCAATTTGCTAATGTGCTATTAACAGGTTTTGAAATGTTTTAGCAATTTGTTGTTATCATAGTTCTATTTTGGCTTATTAAGATAGTCTAAATAAGTCTCTCTAACAAGAAATCCTATCTTTTTTGTAAGTTTATTTTGAATAAAATTGTTAGTAAATATCTTTTCCCGATTTTCTAAGCTAATAATTCCCATTTTTCACTACCTTTACACTTGATTTTATGTTTTTGTTGAATTGCTAATATTGAATTTATGAAAAGAATAGTTTTAATCGTTCCTTTGTTGTTTATATTGTTGTGGTCGTGTAATTTTTCAAATTTGCAACCTATTCCCGATAATGTAAAGATAGCATTGGACAGTGCCAAAGAAAACAAAGCCGAATTGATGAAAGTGATTAACCGTTACAGGTTCAATCCTAAAGATTCGCTGAAACTTAAAGCTGCATATTTCCTTATCGGTAATATGCCGGGGCATTCGTATGTGCGTGCAAAACTTGTAGATACGGCAGGAAATCCAGTTGCTTTCAGGGTATTGGATTATCCTGATTATGATGCAATGAGAAATGCCCGTGATTCTTTGAAGAAAAAAATAGGTGATTTTGATTGGAAACTTGATACCATTATTTATGATATTTATGCAATAACAGCCGATTATCTTATAGAAAACATTGAGTTGGCTTTTAAGACTTGGCAATATCCTTGGGCAAAAAATCTAACTTTTGACGAATTTTGTGAATATGTGCTTCCATACAGAGGCAGTAATGAACCTTTGGAAGACTGGAGGTCGTATTTTGCCAAAAAATATCAATGGGTTGTTGACAGCATGAAAAATTGCAAAGATCCTTCAAAGGTGGCAACAGTGATAAATAATGACATAAAAAGTTGGTTTAAATTTGATGCGCGTTTTTATTTTCATCCGACAGATCAAGGGCTTTCGGAAATGCTAAAAAACCATATGGGGCGTTGTGAAGATATGACCAATTTGGCAATTTATGCTATGCGTGCCGTGGGCGTGCCTGTAATGAGCGATTATGTGCCTTATTGGCCGAATACGGGAAACAACCATGCTTGGAATGCGACTTTGGACTCAAATAAAAATGTGGTAATTTTTATGGGCGGATTGGATAACCCCGGTGAATACAGGTTGGACAATAAGAAAGCTAAGGTTTACAGAAAAACTTTTGCCCATCAAAAAGATGCCCTTGTGAATATTGCACCTAAGTATGAAAAAATACCAAGTTGGTTGAATTTTGACCGTTACAAAGATGTTACGCCTGATTATGTGAAAGTTGCCAATTTTGAAGTAGAGTTAAAAGAAGAAAAACCCGACAGCTCAGATTATGCTTACATTGCTGTATTTAATGACGGTGATTGGAGACCTATTGATTGGGGAAATATTGAGGGGAATAAGGCATATTTCAAAAATGTCGGGATGGATATTATGTATTTGCCCGTATATTACAATCAAAAGTCTAAAGTGATACCTGCCAATTATCCTTTTTTGCTTGATACTTTGGGTAAACTCACATATTTTGTTCCGGATACAAACAATAAAATAGAACTTGTTGCGTATTCAACTACTAGAAGGTCTATTTACAAGACTACCGACAAAATCAGCAAAGCGACTTTTGAGCCCGGAAAAGTCTATGAATTATTTTATTGGGACTGTAAATGGATAAAAGCAGGTGAAGCAACTTCAAAAAAAGATAAGCCGTTGAAGTTTAAAGATGTACCTTCGGGTGCTTTGTATTGGTTAGTGAAAAAGGACGGACGTAAAGAAGAACGAATTTTCACTCTTGACAAAGAAGGAAACCAAGTGTGGTGGTAATTAAATATGCTAATTTGCTAATGTATTAATGGGATAATTAGTTAATGTGATAATGTGCTAATTAGTTAATTAATGTATAGTGGGTATGTAAATGTTGATTTTTAGTAGTTCTGAATGGGATTTGAAGTATATTACATGTTGTTTAAAATGTAAATTTAATTAAAAATGATGAAAAAGTTTCTTCTTCCTCTATTGTTTTTTCTTGTTTACGGCAGCGTTTACGGACAAAAAAGTGCTGCCGGAGTGAATGTTGACATGAATTATGCACGCTTTTATTTTCACCCTTTGCTTACGGATTCATTTTTGACTGCAAATGTTACATATTATTTTAAGGTAGTGACTGCATCCGATAGTATTTATTTTGATTTTGCGGGAAATATGGTTGTTGATTCCATTTTTTTCAACGGTAACAAAATGCAGCCGGAAGAGTTTTATCAGACGCAAGATTTTTTGGTACTAAAAACAGGAAATTTAAACGCCGGTGACGAGGATTCAATATCCGTGTTTTATCATGGGTTTCCGGGAGATTATCCACAGCAAGCATATTTTTTGTCTGTGCAAAACACAAATGATTCTATTCCGGTTTTGTGGACTTTATCGGAGCCGTATGGTGCCATGACATGGTATCCGTGTAAGCAAAATCTTTCCGATAAAATAGACAGTATAGATGTTTATGTAGAGCATCCGCAGGGATATATAGCAGTGTCGAATGGGCTAATGGTGGGGCAAGCTGTTTTGGGCAGTAACGTAATTACACATTGGCATCATTCGTATCCTATTGAAACATACTTGATTGCAATTGCAGTGAGTAAATATTACAATTATGAATTTACTTTTGAAGATACTGTTTATCACGATTCTTATCCCATAGAAAATTATATTTATCCTGAAATGGTATCGGATACTGCTAATATTGATATCGTTAAGCAATTCTTGCAATTTTATACCAATAAGTTTGGTCACTATCCTTTCAAGAATGAAAAATATGCCCAAGTGTTTTGTGGAATACGTGGAGGAATGGAACATCAAACGGCAACTTTTTTAAGTGATATTACAAATTTTGAAATTGTATCACACGAACTTGCCCACCAGTGGTTTGGGGATTATATTACTTGCAAGAGTTGGCATGACATATGGTTAAATGAAGGTTTTGCCACTTATTTGACAGGATTATGTTATGAAAATTTGGCACCGCAATATTGGTTACCTTGGAAAGATTTAACTATTAGAACCGTTTTTTTGGAAGATGGTGGTAGTGTATATTGTGATGATACTACCGATATCGAAAGGATTTTTGATGGTCGTCTGTCATATAGAAAAGGGGCTTATCTTTTGCATATGATCAGGTGGGAAATAGGAGATTCCGCATTTTATGCCGCAATTCGCAATTATTTAGCAGACAGCTCATTGGCATATAGTTATGCTACAACTGATGATTTGAAACATTATTTTGAACTTGCCGGTGATACAGATTTGACAGAATTTTTTAGCGATTGGTTTTACGGACAAGGTTATCCTATATATGATATAAACTGGCAAGACAGCAATAATGTGTTAACTATAACAATAAATCAAGGTTGGTCTTATGAACAAAGGGTTTTTGACATAACCTTGCCGCTTGTGGTTTGGCACTCCGGAGAAGACACAACTATTCTTACCGAGATGCACGATTATTCCAAAACATTGAATATATCTTTGCCGTATGCAGTTGATAGTGTATCTTTTGATCCTGACTTATGGGTTTTGGCTCCTCATAAAAATGTTGTGCATAATTATGTTGATTTTCAAACTAAGACTAATGTAAATATTTGGCCAGTTCCTTTTAAAAATGCTTTTTATGTTAGTTCAAATATCGGTTCGCAAATTTTCGTATATGATGAAAATGGGAGAAAGGTTGTTGAAGACAATTTTGCCGGAAGTAAGATAATTAAATTTGATACAAAAGATTGGTCATCGGGAATTTATGTAGTTAAAGTTAAATCGAGAAACGGTGACGAGGTTGTAAAGAATGTAATAAAGGTAAGGTGAATGAATCTGTTAATGTGTTAATGAGATAATTTGCTAATGAGATAATGAAAAGTGGTATATGAAAAGGATAATGCTGTTTTTATGGGTAGTTGTTTTTGCGGTTAGCGGCTTTTCTCAAAATATTACTCCTGAAGAATACATAGAAAGGTATAAAGATGTTGCCATAACGGAAATGAATTTATTTGGAATTCCTGCAAGCATAACTATGGCACAGGCTTGTTTGGAATCAAATTTTGGCAATAGTATGCTTGCCCGCAAGGCTAATAATCATTTCGGAATAAAATGCCATTCCAATTGGAACGGAAAAAAGGTTTATAAAGATGACGATAAAAAGCACGAATGTTTCCGACATTATACATCTGCTTGGGAGTCGTTTCGTGACCATTCCAAGTTTTTGAAAAATGGTAAACGGTATTCCTTTTTGTTTGATTATAAGATAACTGATTACAAAAAGTGGGCAAGAGGTTTGAAAAAAGCAGGTTATGCAACTGCTTCAGATTATCCTCAAAAGTTAATAGGCATAATTGAAAAATATAAACTTTACGAGCTTGATAAGTATTACGAGCCGGGTAAAAATATTTTGGCACAAAATACAGGCAAATCAAATAAAGCTAAAAAGGATAGAAAAGAAAAGCGAAAAGAAAGACGCAAAAAGAAAAAGGATAAAAAACGCAAATATTCAGATGAATATAAATTCTCGTTTAATCCTTACGGCAGGGATATAAAAGAGAAAAACAGGGTTAAGTATATAATTGTAAAACAAGGAGATACACCTTATAAGATTGCAAGGGAATTGCAAATGATGGAGTGGGAGATTTACAAGTATAATGATTTAAAAAAGGGCAGTAAGTTGCAGCCCGGACAAGTGTTATACATTCAGCCGAAAAGATGCAGAGCTGAAAGGGGAATTGACAAATATACTGTGCAACAAGGTGAAACGCTTTACGATATATCACAAAAGTTTGCCGTAAAAGAACGATGCTTGCGACGAAAAAATAATTTGAAATCCGGTGATGAAGTTAAACCAGGAGACATTCTCTGGTTACGAAAGCGAAAACCTGCTAGATAATGTGGTACAGATTTTTTTTTCTTCTGCATAAATTCACTTTTGCCAAGCTGTTCAATTCTGCTTGTTTGCGGCTTTCTTATTTGGCGAAAATTATCTTCAGAAATGTGGATATCTGCGGTTACCCCGAGGCGATTTCCGTTGAACCTACCGCCGTGTGCAATTTGCATTGTCCGCAATGTACGGTTGGAAGGGGAGAATTGTTGAGAAAGGAAGATTTTATGAATTTCAGCCTTTACCGTAAGGTTATTGATGAATTGGGAAATAAGTTGTGGTATGTGCTTTTGTATTTTCAGGGTGAACCTTTTTTGAATAGTGATTTTTTTGAGTTTATAAAATATGCTTCGGGGGAAAAAATATACACTGCGACATCTACCAACGGACATTACTTGAGTGCAGAAAACTGTGAGCAATTGGTCAAAAGTGGATTGGACGAAATTGTAATTTCGCTTGACGGGCTTAATGCGGGTGAATATACTCAATACCGCAAAGGTGGTGATTTCGGCAGGGTAGTGGAAGGGATAAGGAGGCTTGCAGAGACAAAAAAAAAGTTTAACAGCAAAAAGCCGCTAATTACCTTGCAGTTTATCGTGTTTTCGCATAACGAGAAGAGTGCAAGTAGATTTAAGAGTTTTGCAAGAAGTTTGGGCGCGGACATTGCCGAACTTAAAACCGCACAACTGTTGGATTTGAAGCAAATATCTCTTTTGCCTACTAATAGAAAATTCAGGCGTTATAGGGTTGAAAACGGTATTGCAGTGATAAACAAAAAGCTGAAAAACCACTGTTGGCGTATGTGGCATTCTTCAGTTGTAAATAGTGACGGAAATATAGTTCCGTGTTGTTTTGATAAGAATGCGGATTTTGCTTTGGGAAATTTGAATGAATCCTCTTTTGTAAAAGTTTGGAAATCGAAAAAGTATAAATCATTCAGAGATAGGGTTTTTACTGATAGAAACGGTATTCCGATGTGTAACAATTGCACGGAATAACTACCCTGAATTATTGCAAAACATTTTTCCTTGTGATTAAAGTCAATAAAGTGTAGCTTGAATTTTGTTTACTTTGGAACAAACAAAATTTAGGGAAAATGGATTATTTGAATTTGATAAAATATATGATATCGCCATCGGTGATGATTTCGGCATGCGGTCTGTTGCTGCTTGGAATCAACAACAAGTATTCTTTGGTGGTAAACCGCATAAGGTTGCTTAACCAAGAGTTGCGAGACAAAAGTTTGGAAAGTGGCAGAAAAGAAGTAATTATCCGTCAAATACCTTTATTGCTTGACAGAATGAGACTTATAAAAAATGCTGTGTGGTTATATACATTGTCGGTAATATTTTTTATTCTTACAATCATTTTTATCGGAGTGGAATTTGTAACAAAATTTGATTTAGGAATTTTTGTTGATGTAATTTTTGTAACCGGAGTACTTGCCCTGCTGACAGGAGCAGTTTTCTCTGCAGAAGAAACACGTCTGGGTTACAAAATAGTGCACGATATTGAAGTGGGTGCAATCAAGACTTGGGTGTAGTAATGTTGTCTAAAAATGATGCGACTTTTCCTGTTTGGTTTTTTACATCAAACATTTTGATTTTTTCATAATCGGGAGAAGTTATTTTTTTGGTAATTATAATATCTTCAAGATATCTTAATATAGATGTAACATCTTCATATTCAAAGGTGCGACCTGCTCCGGTGTCGTTAAGGATTGTTGACACATCGCTGTCGGTAGGTCCGAGAGCAAGTATCGGCTTCATAGCCCTTAAATATTCGTATAATTTACCGGGTAGCCTTCCTTTGGCATTTTCAGCTTTGTTTATAGGTAATAATTGAATAGTGGAATTTACCATTAACTTAAGTGCTTCAATGCGTGGTATGTTACCAAGTTCAACAAGGTTTTCTTCCAAACCGTATTTTTTTATTGAATTTTTTACAGATATGTCCACAATGCCGGCAAATTTGAGCTTTATTTTTTCTTTGTACTTGGGGTGATTTTGCAAAAAGATTTTCAATGCTTCAAAAAATCCATCAGGGTTTCTGTCGGTTCCTAGAATGCCTGCGTGAATGATATTTATTTCATCTGGGTTTTGTTCAACCGAAGTTAAATTTTTAAAATCGTCTTCATCGTAGCCGTAATAAATTACATCAACATTTTTTGCCCCTATACTTTCTAAATCTTTAGCCCATGTTGGACTGGCAATTGTGATTTTTCCAGCAGTCTTGAATGTTTCTTGTTCCAGTTTGCGATGAATTTTATCTGCCCACTTGGTAATTTTCATCAGCTTGTAATAATCGACTTGTGTCCACGGGTCTTGAAAATCTGCAAGCCAAGGTATGCCTAATGCTTGTGACAACTTTAATCCTATAACTGTATTGGTATGAGGCGGACCGTCTGTAAGAATTGCATCTACGGGATTTTTTTGCAAATATTTTTTTAGAAATTTTACAGAAGGTTTTATCCATAGTGCTCTGGCATCGGGAATAAAAAAATTGCCGCGAATCCAGATTGCAAAATCGTCAATTACGGAAGATTTCTTTTTGGCATACACCGGGTTTGAAGGATCGTCTTTTTTTCGCCCCGAAAGTAATTTGAATGCTGCAAAAGGCTCAACAATCTTTTTTCTAATTACTTGTGTTCCTTCCGGTATGTCTTTAAAATTATTTTGGTCATAATACGGATAATCGGCATTTAGAGGTGCATAAACTATTGGTTCCCAACCAAAATTTCTCAAATATTTTACAAATTTAAGTGTTCGCAAAATGGTAATTCCTCCTGCAGGTGGCCAATAGTATGATATTATCAGGATTTTTTTCATTTAATCATCAATTTTATCAATCAAATCCCAACTTAACGGTGTTCCTTTTTCTAAGTCTTGTTTGGCTGTTTTGCCGAGAATGTCGTAATAATATTTAGGGTGCATACCTAGTCCGGGTCTAATGGATTTTATATTGTCTGATGTAAATTTTTCACCTTTTTTGATGTCTTTGACAGCAAACAACGAACGTCGGATTTTAAGTGCGTTCTCCATTTTAGGTGTCAGTTTGAACGAACCGTCCCCCATTGCTTCTTCAATGTGTCTTACGGCATTTACCATTGCTTTAAACTCTTGAGGTTCAAGTGAGAACTCTTTGTCCAATCCATTACTATTGCGTGACAAGATAAAGTGTTTTTCGATAATTCTTGCCCCCAAAACAACTGAGGCAATAGGAATTTCTATGCCAAGCGTGTGGTCGGACAGCCCGACAACTGTTCCGAATCTATCTTTTAATTTTGGTATAAGTTTGAGATTTACCTCATTGTAAGGTGTTGGATAGGCAGATGTGCACTTTAGTAATGCAATTTGGTTGTTGCCAGCTTCACGACAAGTTTTTACCGCCAACTCAATGTCTTCTTCCGTTGCGGCTCCTGTAGAAATTATAACCGGTTTACCTGTGTCTGCACATTTTTTTATAAGTGGAATATCTGTTATTTCCGGTGATGCTATTTTGTATGCAGGGACATCCAGCGATTCTAGAAAGTCCACAGCTTCCAAGTCAAACGGGCTGGAAAAGAAATCCAAACCAAAATCTTTTGCAACTTGTTGAAGTTTAGGGTGCCATTCATAAGGGGTCATACCTTTTTTGTACAGGTCGTACATTTTTTGTCCAGCCCACAAAGAACTTTTCCGGGTTTGAAACCAAGGCTTATCACAATCTAATGTCAGGCTATCCGGTGTATAGGTTTGTAACTTTACGGCATCGGCACCAGCTTTCTTCATTGCTTCTATAGTTCGAGCAGCCAAATCGTAGTTTTGTTCGTGGTTGGCAGACAGTTCGGCAATTATATATACATTTTTTCTATTCAGCATAAACGTTTTATTTATTGAATAAAATATTAAATTTATTATAATTCGTATATTCTTTTAATTTCACGTTATTAAATACCATCTTGTTAAAAACTTCTTCTGTTGTTTCTAATGCTTCTTTCCTTGTTTCACCAACAGCAATAATTACACCAAATCTACCAACAGAACTTGTTAAAGACGGTACCACGAATTCATTATCAAAATGCATTTTGATTAATTTAACATTTTTAAAAGATAATAATTTTTTCTTTGCAGCGTGTGCTCTTTTAGATAATATCTCTTTTTTTTTCTTTACAACTTTTCTGTATACATCTAAAGCGTCTTTTATATCTTTTCTAAACTTGCTTTTCTTT
>JALTDM010000078.1 GCA_027074135.1 Bacteroidales bacterium | reverse complement strand
ATTATAAGTTAAAACACAGGTATAAAATACCTTTTGAAGCTAAAATAAACACATTCATTAATTTAAATCATGTTAAGTTTTTTAAAGTTGATAATTCGTTAAAGGTAGGATTAGATATTTATCCATTTAGATCAGCTTATGTCTGTTCATTAAAAGAACAAAAAATTTGGAAAGAGATTAAACCTTTTACAGATTTTATAATAGGAGTGGAAGATTATCAATTTTTTAATAAGGATTCATTGTTTCTTTTGTGCCAACATAATTATAGATATTCTTATGATTCATCTTTTGTTGTAACAAATTCATCTTACACACACTACAAAATTTTTGATGTCCCCGATACTTTATTGGTAACACAAAAGACTATTCCAAATCTATATGGCAATAGTTTTAAACAAGAAGATGTTGCAGGTAAAAAATTCATATCCAGTACACTAATTTTGCCTGAATACAATAAAGTAGTATATACTTATTATTTAGATACCCTTGCCTGTAATAATATGTTTGTAGGTGCTGTTTATGATTACAATACAGGAGATTTTAATTATTTGAATGTTTCAATACCCGGGTATAAAATGGGTTATAAAGTTCCAAAAGTACTTAAACATGCGAATTTGTTTAAAGTTAAAAATAAAGACCGCTTTTTTATTAGGTTTGGATTTAGTCCTTATGTTTATTTGTATGATATAAGTGCAGGAAAAATAATTGACACTTTGAAGTTTGCATCGGAATTTTTTGATGAGTTTATTACAAGTAATGTAGGCAACAATAATTTAAGATATTATGGAAATATCTATTATGGATTTAATTATTTTAAAGGCAATTTGTTAAGAGGTTTTCATTACAACCCAAATCATTATCCGCGTGGTGTATCTATTATGTGTATATACGATACCTCCACAGATAAGCTAAAAGGGGAGGTTTTGCTAAATGCTCCAAATAACGATGATGGTCTAATGACAATTTATAATGATAAGTTTTGGTTTACACATATAGATAACGATACCATTTACATAAATGAATATGATGCGAATTTTGTTGAAATATCTGAAGAAAAGTTTAAATACAAAATAGATTCTATTTTACAAGTCGGTTTTGAAATGGCAAAAAAGCAGGGTGTATGTGAACCCGGTGGGAGTTTAACTCAATCCAAAAACGGCGGTTGGAATTATTTGAAAGATAATGTGTTGAAAGGTAAGAAAAATTATGTTGCTGTAATTTTGAGCAAGTTCGGATGTCACAGTTGTAACGAGACCGTACTACAGAACCTTATAGTTAATCAATCTGTATTTTTCTACGGAAAAATGAAAAAAGATTTTTATTTGGTATATGTTAATGCAGGCAGTAGTTTATCATCATCAAAAAATGAATTGAAAAACATAGGGATTCCGCTTACGGATAATGTAATAGTTGATACAACAAACTTATATCCGGTAAAATACAACAAAAGTGCGGCACAGAATCCCCGCTTGGTAGTAGTAGATTCACTGGGTAACTTAAAGGTGGATACGGTTTATGAAGTAGGCAATCAGTCATCTATGGTAATGGATATGCTTGGAGAATTGCTTGGGAAATAAATAGATGATAATATGCTAATTGGTTAATGTACTAATTTGATAATGGAGTAATGTAGTAATGAATGAGGGATACGGGTACGGAATAATTAACACAGAATAGCGAATCTAAATTTCTAATAATCTAAGGAAATAATTTATTAGTTGTTTAGTTATCAAAATGAGAGACATCAAGTGTAATGCTGAACGTGATTCGGAATTTAATTGTTTAGGAAAAGAAAGTCAAAAGGGTAGAACGGCATTATAAATAAAAAGCAAAAAATGAAAACCATAATTTTAACATTTTCATTGTTTGTGTTTACAATTGCAGTAAACGGACAGCAAATAACAGTAAAATTACAGCCGGTAGGAAAGTCCGATAAAATTGATTCTGTGTGGGTTATGGATTTTACTTCAAAAACTGTTTATTCACTAAAAAACACAAAGAAAATTATAATCAAAAAAGGCAATAAATTGCAATATAATTTTTCCGGCAAGGGTTTTACAGACCGCAACAGGATTGAGATTGGCGGTGATACCATAAATCTTACAACAAATGGCGATGTGCCTGTGTTTATAAAGGCGTTTTCTGGCAAAATGAAAACAATAGTGCCGTTTTATACCGATAAGGATACCGTGCTTGATGTGTATTTTGACGAGTGTGTTGATGCCGACGGAAACAGTTACACGATAATAAAAGTGTGTGATATGCTTTGGATGGCAGACAATTTGAAAACTACGCATTATTCTAACGGTAAACCCATAAAGATTGTGAATAATAATGATGATTGGGAAGGTGACACTACAGGAGTAGCGCGTTTTATTTATGATTCCAAGCGTTTTGCCAAAGATTATGGTATTTTATATAATTGGTATGCAGTAAATAAAGGATTGGCTCCCAAAGGCTGGAAAGTACCTTCGCTTGATGATTGGAACAGGATGGAAAATTGTGATTTGTCAGGCAGAGGCAAAAATCATAATGTTGGGGACAAGGCAAAAGAGTGGGCTTTGGTTCCTGCAGGGTTTTGTGATGATGACAATGGAGTTTTTGGAGGAGCAGGTAGCAAAGGTTATTGGTGGCTTATGGATGAGGAAGATAAAGAAAAAGCTTGGTATGCTTTTTTACATTATTATGAATCTTCAGTTGGATTAAGCAATGCCGAAAAAGACCACGGATTTTCGGTGAGGTGTTTTAAATATATCGGGAAAAAATGATTTATAACCTTATGCCTACAACGGTAACATCATCTACTTGTTCATGAGAGTTTTTCCATTCCACAAAAACTTGTGCAATCTTTTCCTGTTGCTTAGCGGCAGGCATATCTGATACCATTGCCAGTAATTTTTTGAATTTCGGTGTTTTGAATTTTTTACCTTTACTTCCGCCAAACTGATCTGCATACCCGTCACTGAACAAATAAATCATATCTCCTTTGTTTATTTTTACGGAAATCTCCGTAAAACTTTCCATTCTTTGATATATTGCTATCGGCATTTTGTCGGGTTTCAATTCATAAAACAGTTTATCATCGTCTATTATGCCTCCAAGTTTTACGAGTTTTGAGGAATTGCCTTCTATGAGTTGTGTTCCGTAGTGTGAAATCAAATAAGCGGAATTGTTGGCACCTGCAAATTGAATAGTATTATTTTGGTGGTCTATTGTTATCATTGCCATATCCATACCATCTTTTTGTTCTCCTTGTATTCCGCTTTGTTTAAGTGTTTTTATTATTTCATCACGCAGAGTGTTGAAAATAGCTGCAGGGTTGGTTAGCCCTTCTTTTATCACAATTTCACGAAGTAAAGATATGCCCAGCATACTCATGAATGCCCCCGGTACACCGTGTCCTGTACAGTCGGCTACGGTTATTATCGTTTTACCGTTGATGTGCGACCACCAATAAAAGTCGCCCGACACCTTATTTTTAGGTAAGTACAGAACGAATAAATTAGTCACATATTTTTTTAATGTGTCAGGAAGTGAAAGAACCGCTTGCTGAATGTAAGTAGCATAGTTGATGCTTTGACTTATTTCTTGGTGGATTTTTTCTATGTGTTTCTTTTGGTTTTCAATTTCATCCCTTTGTGTACTTATTTCTTCTACCAATTGTTGGAGTTCGCTGTTTTTTTCGTCAACAATTTCTTTTTGTTGTTCGATTATTTTCTTTTGTTTTTTCGTTATTCTGAATCTGTTGGCAAGGATTACCGAGAAAACAATGATTATTAAAAGTGCTGTAAACGCAAAAATGATTATTAGTCGTTGTTTGCTGCTTATTGCTTTTTCTTTTTGCAGAGCCAAGTTTTTGATTTGCAGGTTTTTTGCATAAGCAATACTGTCCAAAGCTGCTTTTTTGTCGTATTGATAT
>JALTDM010000077.1 GCA_027074135.1 Bacteroidales bacterium | reverse complement strand
ATACAAAACCGTAATTTCATCACTTATGATGACAAATTTTTAACCGCCGATGTTTTGGGCGGTGTAGATTTAAACAATATTGAAAGATTAGTTTGCACTTTGCGAATATCTTACAAAAAATATCCGCATTACAGGACAACGCTTGACCTTTACAACGAACATCAAACCGACAAACTCATTAGAACGCTTTGCGACAAATGGGAACTGAAACTAATTGATGTATCTAAAAGTTTGCATAAATTAATTTTACAGCTTGAAAAATACCGCCTTGAAAACCTGCATTATACAAGCAAAACAAAACAGGAATTTATTTTAAGCGAAACCGACAAAAAACAAGCTCTTAAAATCTTAAAATCCAAAAATTTACTAAAACAAATAACTGAACATCTGAACAATACGGGAATAATTGGCGAGAACGAAAACGCACAAATTTTATTTATGGCTATGGCTTCGCATAAATATAAAAATCCGTTTTCTGTCATCTGTTTGGCTAAAAGCGGAATAGGAAAAAGCTATATTTTACAGAAACTTTCTGAATGCACCCCAAACGGTTCATATACTTTTCACACACAAATAAGCGAAAACGCCATTTATTATTTTAACAGTTACGACATAAACAACAAAATTTTATTTGTAGAAGATTTAGAATGGACAACCCAAATGCTTACACCACTTGCAACCCTGCAAACACAAAATAAATTAATAAAAACAAGAGCCACAAAAGACAAAGACGGAATGTTGCACTCAACAACTTTTGAAGTCAGCGGAAAACTCTGCCTTTTGGCGTGTGCTTATTCTGATAGGAATTACGAAAGTTTAAGTTTGCCGTTTTTGATGATACACCTGAACCACACGCAACAACAAGATATTGTAATTATGAATTATCAAAAAAAGTGTAAAGCCGGACTAATACCCGAAACACAAATAAAAAACTCACAACATTTATTAAAAACCTTGATAGCAAGTTTAAATAATGTATCAATTATAAATCCGTATGCAGAAT
>JALTDM010000076.1 GCA_027074135.1 Bacteroidales bacterium | reverse complement strand
TTTGATATACTCCTCCCCAATCATTGGCTCAGACGGGACAATATATGTGGGATCGGAGGATGGTAATCTCTACGCCATAAACCCGGATAGGACATTGAAGTGGAGGTATCAAACAGAATCACAAATATACATCTCTCCGGCTATAGGCCCGAATGGAACAATATATGTAGGCTCAGGGATTGATTATCTTTACGCTATATATGACAACGGTACACTGAAATGGAAGTTTAAAACGGATAGTAGTGGTCTGTCATCCCCTGCCATTGGCTTGGATGGAACAATCTATGTGGGATCGTATCATGGTAATCTCTACGCAATAAACGATAACGGATCGCTGAAGTGGAAGTATCAAATTTACTACTATATCGCATCATCCCCAGCTATAGGAGCAGATGGAACAATCTATGTGGGATCGTATGATGATTTCTACGATGGTTGTCTCTGCGCAATAAACCCTAATGGATCGTTGAAATGGAAGTATACAACCCTTGGCCCGATCGCATCATCCCCCGCTATTGGCTCAGACGGAACAATATATGTAGGCTCAGGGGATGATTATCTTTACGCTATATATGACAACGGTACACTGAAATGGAAGTTTAAAACGGAGAGTAGTGGTCTGTCATCTCCCACTATAGGCTCAGACGGGACAATCTACGTAGTCTCTGGGAGTGGTACTCTCTATGCCATATCCGATAACGGATCACTGAAGTGGAAGTATCCAACCAGCTACTATGTCCATTCATCTCCCACTATAGGCTCAGACGGAACAATATATGTAGGTTCATGTGATGACTATCTTTACGCCATATACGATAATGTTACAAATGGTGCATTAAAGTGGAGGTATAAAACAGACGGTCCAGATTATGTACGCTCCTCCCCCGCCATAGGATCAGATGGAACAATTTATGTAGGTTCTAGTGATACCTACCTCTATGCCATCAACTCAGACTCACACGGTCCTGCAAACTCTCCCTGGCCTATGTTCCATCACGATGTAATGCAC
>JALTDM010000075.1:533-3978 GCA_027074135.1 Bacteroidales bacterium | reverse complement strand
CTTTTTTTAACGATCTTTTGAATGCTTTGTCATATTTACCTTTTCTGATTAGTTTATCAGTGGATGAGCAGCCGGCAATAAAAAGTATGATGAATAATCCATAAAAAAAACGTAGTTTCATAGTTTGAGGTTTATTGTTTATTAAAACAAAAAGCAGACCAAAGATAATAATAAAAAAATGGTTTTTGTGAAAAATTTATAATAAAAACCCCTCCCGAATTTCTTCAAGAGGAGTTTTCAGTACAAAGATTTTAATTTTTTACAACCTTATAATTTCTACCGTCAATGTTTAAAATATAAACACCTTTTGGTAAATTGTTCATGTTAATTTTTGTTTTTCCGTTTATGTTAGCTGATTTCATTTTGTGTCCGGTTATATCGAACAATGAATAAATTTGTTTTCCCGCTGTTTGTACAAACAATGTATTTGAAACCGGGTTAGGATAGATAGCGGTGTTAGAAACAATTTTTTCGGGATCATTTACTGCTTGGCTAATGTTTATAGAATAATCTTCAACTTCACCATAATTTGTAGTGCCGCAAGGAGTAGTTTGAGGATTTTCATTTGCATCATTTAGCCTTATTCTCATTCGTGTTGTGGCAATTGCTGCATTTGTCGGCACATTTACAGTGAAATTGTATGTGCTTAAATTATTGTTATTACTGTAAACAAGTTCTCCGGCATCATCAAAATCTCCATCGTAATTCCAGTCTATCCAAGCATACAGAACATCAGTACTATACAAATTTCCTATAGACACACTTATGTTCAATTGACCTCCTTGAACTGTATTGGCAACCAAAGAACTGTAATCTGCATATCCGCTCCAATTTGAATTGTTATTTATATCACTGCCAATTGTAACATTGCTTATATATTCGTATTCATTACTTACGGATGCATCACAATATGAAGGTGGAGATACAATTATGTAACCTGTTTTGATAGCTGTGTCAGAACCGATTGAATTTGTAGCAATTAAGGTTACCGTATATGTTCCAACCGTATTATAAACTATTCCCGTTGGATTTTGATCCATAGAAGTAGCCGGTGTGCCACCTTCAAATTCCCAATGCCAGCTGTCAGGTAAATTTGTTGAAAGGTCAGTAAAATTAACGCTATCTCCCACTGTTATGCTTGTATTATCTGCGGTAAAATCTGCTACAGGAGGATCTGTAATCGGATTAACAGTTATATAGTCTGTTTTAATAATACTATCTGAACCAACAGAATTACTAACAACTAATTTTACATCATAAGTTCCGGGATTTAAATATTGAATAGTAGGATTTGGTTGTGAAGATGTTGTTGTTTCCGCTCCTTCGAAATACCACGACCAAGTTGTTGGGTAGTTTGCCGAAGTATCATGAAATTGTACATATTCTCCTTGTGTTATGATTAATGGAGAACCATAAAAAGCAGCAATCGGTGGATTATTAACTTCAATTATCGGTATAAACTTTTGATAAGTAACTTTATTATAAGCCGTGGCTGTAATAAGAACAGAATCACCAATAGGTTCTGTTAAAGGTGTTTGGAATGTTATATTTACTGAACCACCGTTTATATAACCAACACCCAATATATTATTATTGTATGTTACTGAAATGAGAGCACCTTCAACATCACAGCTAACATTTAAATTTGTAGCTCCTTGGGGTATGCCTAAAGCATGGGTTACAATCATTGTGTCCGGTTGTTTAGTCCTAACCATAAGAGACGGGTCCCCGAAACATGTCCATGTATCAGCCATATTTTCCCCGTCACTGCCATATTCGTCTATCATATGTCCCCAACCGTTTGCTATTAGTCCACCAAAAGTTCTTTTTAGATTATTTGGATATGTTTCTACCAAAATATCAACCATTTCATCTTGTGCATCCATTGGTGAAGCCCAAGATTGATTTATGGTGGAACCTATGTTTGCCACTGCACCTATAGGATGCCCACTACCGTCTGTAGCCCTTATCCAAGTTTCCGCAAAACATGTGTTAGACACAAAGTTTCCAACTACACAAGCTACAGTCCAGATGAAAGGTAATTTATATGAGTTTGTAAGGTTGTTTACATCATCGTTTGTATATTGATTAGGATCTACACTGTACCAGCTTGTATCGGAACCGTGACCTACATAATTTATAATTCCCAGCCCACTATTGATATGGTTTGATATATCTGTTGCTGTAGCTCCTGTACCTTGATACACACTGTAAACATTATCATAACCGTAATTTAGCAAATCTGTCTTTATATTATCCATATGTTGAGCATCAGATTCACCATCATCACCTTGACCGTTTGTCCCTCCGTCGGATGCTATTCCCAAACCGTAATTCAACCATGTTGCATTTGTATAAATATCTCTTTCGTAATAAATTGTACGTTCCACTTCTGTTTGTACTTCTTGTGTATTTTCAGCTGATAACCTTCCTACAAATATATCTATCCTGTGGTCGTTACCAGCTAAATATCCGTAATCATTGTCGGAATCACCGGCTCCGGTAGACGATGTGGGAATTTGAGGTGCATCTCCGACTAAAATTAAATAACTAAAATCAGAGTGATTGTCAAAATAGTTTTGAACATAACTTTTAATGTCACTTGCTGTTGAACCAATTGTTGACAAAGGCACTAAATCTACATCTATACCTTTTTGTTTCTTCCAATCAACCAACGGTTGAACTGTTGATGTAAAGTTGTCGTAACAAATAATCAGCATTCTTCCGGGAGTTCCTTCTTCGATAGGAGTATATTTTGAAACAGAATAATTTATAAATGTTTTTTTGAAAATTTGTGTCATACCGGGGGTGTTTGTATGTTTTTTTATTTTATCTGTTAGAATATTGCGTGTGTCTTGTCCGTTTTCATAGACTTCTATTTCAAGTTTTGTGTAAACTCTTAAAGTTTTGGTAACAGGATTATACTGAAGCGGATACACCCAAATGGTTTGTCCTCTTACACTGCGTTGAATAAATGGTGTTTTTAGTTCCGCGAGGTTACCGGGGAAAAATTTATTGACAGAATAAACCTTACCGAATGTAAATGGTATAGCATCCGGATTTTTATCCCTGGTTATAATTCCTTTTGAGGGAGCAATATTTACATTATGATATTCTCTGTATTCTGAGTTTACAATTCTCCACGACATTTTCGCTTTGTCTGGAATTATAAAAGTTGCGGTCAACTTTTGAAGGTTAGGAGCCCCTTTTATTTGAATTGGCGTACCTTCTTTAATTTTAGGAATCACATAATTATTCAACGTACTATTTCCCAAATTTACTTTACTTACCGTAAAATCGATAATAAGAGAATTTGAGCGAGAGCTTACCAAATTAACTTGCCCGAAACTATTATTAAAAAGGAACAAAGCGGACAAAACAAATAAAATAAGGCTGTATTCGGCACGCTGGTACAGGGAAGCACCCGCTTGGACCAACAAAGGTG
>JALTDM010000075.1:0-523 GCA_027074135.1 Bacteroidales bacterium | reverse complement strand
TTTCATAATTAAATTAAAGATCTACCTCGTTTATTTTTCTTTTTCAGATAAATGCCAAGCACTATTTCGTGAGAGCCGCTATTAGATTTTCTAAGTGGAGAAATCACAATATCATACGAATAAGAAACAGCAAATTTTTCATTGATAACAGTTCCCAGCATTAGTATTATAGCATCTTTGTATCTGTAAGTGATTGAACCGTAAACTAATTTCTTGTAATCTCCTTTCATGTTTATGTCGAATTGAAGGGGGCTGGAAACTGTTCCGTGCATAGCAATAGAGGGGGTAACTGATGTTTCGTTGTTTAAGTGGATTGCGTAACCGCTTGACATGTAAAAATGAGGAACAAGCGGAACAGTTGCAGTAAACGGTTCTTCTTTGAACAGCCTGACCCGTGAAACAAATAGTTGCATAACGGAAAGACCTGCAAAAAAATCATCTGTGTAAATATAACTTCCGATAGAGACATCGGGTTTCCAACTTCTGTCGGAATAGCCTTGGTAAATAGATGGGTCTTCACTTT
>JALTDM010000074.1 GCA_027074135.1 Bacteroidales bacterium | reverse complement strand
TTTTCTGAATGTAATAATCAAAAGCAGCCCAAGGCAGAGATGACACAACAACATCAACTTTGTTGACAGAGTGTTTTTCTATGTATTGTTTTGCATTTTCAGCCGAATCGTTTATGGCTTGAACTTGAGGATATTTTTTTCTAATTATTTCTATAAATGCAACGTTAGTGTCAAACGAAAAGAGTTTTGAATTTTTGCCGGTTCTTTTTAAGATCTCGCCTGTTACAACGCCGGTGCCACATCCGAATTCAACAATATTATCAGCTCCTTTTATATCTATATTAGATGCAATTGCAGATGACAGACTTTTGGATGATGGCACTATTGAACTTGTTGATACGGGATGTAAAATAAACTCCTTTGAAAATTTCACCGTTTCAATCATATTCTCCATTTTCTAAACCTCTCTACTTAGAGTCACTATTAATAGTATAAATTTAACATTAATCAAACATTACAGGATCATTAACATTTTGTAATTTTATATTTATTTACAATTGCATAATGGCTCATTTCTTATCAATGTTGCTTATTTTTATCAGTGCTGTTGGTTTTCCTCTATCTATCGCAAGAAAAACGACTTTGTAGTTTATAAAATCGCTTAAATATTTTCTTTTTGTGTAAACGTAAAATGTGCCTCTTTTATTCTTAAAAAAATTCACATTTCCTATATCTCTCAAACATCTTCTTGTATATGCAACAATTGATTGATTATTTACTCTATATTCGTATAACGGTAGAGGATTCTTTATAGTTGTGCGCCATATCTTTTTTTCCGCTCTTGCAGGTTCCATTTGTGCCAAAACAATAAACATAGACAAACCCAAAACAATAGTTTTGTAAAAAATTAAGTTTATTGGCTTTTTAACAAAATTTAAAGTGACTACAATCACCATACAACCAAGGAAGACAAATATAACCGAATAAAGATTCTGATAATACAAGTAAAAGCTCCCGTCTGCGGTCAAGACAACCTCAAATACGAACGTTAAAATGGTGTTCAATTTTGA
>JALTDM010000073.1 GCA_027074135.1 Bacteroidales bacterium | reverse complement strand
CTACTGGAACTTTTCTTTCAGCTTCTGCTTTTAACTCGCCGAATTCTTTTTCTAATTCTTTTACTTTTGCAGATTCAGCTTGTGCTTTTTCAACTTCTGCTTTTAATGCTTCTACTTCACCTTTTAGGCTTTTAATTACGTCTAAACTCATTTATTTGCTCCTTAGATATTTTCTGCTACGAATTTGTTAAGTTTATCACCTAACTCTTTATGATATGCTAAAAGTTCATTGAAGTTTTCTTCTGTAACTTCAAGTTCTTTTTTCTCTTCTTTAACTTCTACCTTTTCTTCTTTCTTCTCTTCAACTTCTGAAGCTTCTTTTAGTTCTTCTTTCTTCTCTTCCTTAACTTCTTCTTTCTTTTCAGAAAGTTCTTTAAGATGAGTTAAAATAGCTTCATTAGTTTGAAGTAATGATTTAATTAATTCTTCACTCACTTTATCCCCTTGAACTTGATTTGCTTGTTTTTCTGATTTCTGTTTAATTTCTGGTTTATAACTTTTATTTGCTAAACAAAAACCATTACCACAAGGTGCTTCTACTACTTCAAATTTAGCATCTTGGTTTGCAGGAATAGATACTAATGAAATTTCTAATAATTCTGTTTTAGTAAAATAGAATGTATCAGTTTCTTCATTGTATTCACCATCTAAACCTCTAAACCCAATACTAAACATAGTGACAACACCAGATTTAACTGTATAATAAGCTTGTGGATTAACTTCTTTAATTACTTCTGCTTTCACATAAAGCCCTTTATCAGTAATCTCAGAAGCTAAAACCTTACCAGCAGGTTGCCCTCTGTCGTGTTGATACAAAATAATAGGGTTTTTCTCAAAGTTAGTTGTATCAATTCCATATTGTATAACTACATCTCCGTCCCTATCTTTTGTGCTAACAGAAGCATAACCTTCTATAATTACACTTTCTAATCCGTCAGAAGATTTTTCATTTAAAGTTTTAAAATTAAACTCTAAATTACCTTCTTGTGTTTTTTTATTCATTCTAACTC
>JALTDM010000072.1 GCA_027074135.1 Bacteroidales bacterium | reverse complement strand
ACCAAAGATTCGGCAAATTTAAATGGAAGAGAATTTTCGCTCTTAAATTCTTCGGACTTTTCTCTCAACAACGAAATTGCATTTTCAAAAAAATCATTCTGCTCGGATATTAAACCAACCGTTTGAAATATCTTAATCAAAGTAAAAAAGTTCAAGTAAAGAGCGTAACGAGGTTGAAAACCTTTCTTAAGCAAAAGATAAGGGTAGCCGTTTTCTTCGGCAAATTCTTTAAGCTTACCGCCGGAGGTCAAACAAATAATTTTAGCTCCTATCTCTTTTGCTTTAGCTGCCGCGCTAAGTGTTTCTTCAGTATTGCCGGAGTAAGAAGAAAGCACTACCAAAGAATTTTCATCGACAAAAGAGGGCAAGGAATAATTTCTATTTACAAAATAAGGAACATTTAAATCCGAATTAAAAAAGTTGTAAAACAAATCGCCTCCTATTGCAGAGCCGCCGAGCCCGCAAACAACAACGGCGTTTATTTCTTTTGCCGAAAAGTTAATTTTAGGTTCTTCAAGAGATTTAACATATTCAATTTGTGAAAAAGAATTTACAATTACATCGAATTGATTTTGTGAATCGTACTTTTCAATAAAATCCGTCAAATTCATTTTACCTCTCAGTTAATAGTTTGAAATTTGTCTTTAATGTTTTTGTCGTAATACTCTTTTAATTTTTCTTTAATCTCACATTCGGTTTCCATTTCGGAACACTCTTCAGCAAGTTTTTTGACTTCTTCATAATTCAAACTTCTAATAATTTCCTTCGTCTGAAGAATAGAAGCTGCGTTAACGCTAATGGAATCAAGCCCAAGCCCCACCAGCAGAGGAATTGCAATGGGATCGGCTGCCATTTCGCCACAAATTGTAGTCATTACTCCTTGTGACTTTCCACCTTTAATAATCAAATCGAGAGAGCGCACAACCGACGGGTGAAATTCCTGGTAAAGATCGCTTACTATCTCATTCCCACGGTCAACGGCAAGCAAATATTGGATTAAATCGTTAGTG
>JALTDM010000071.1 GCA_027074135.1 Bacteroidales bacterium | reverse complement strand
AATTAGGTTTTGAGATTAATGATAACATTAAAAATGGTAGAAATCAATGAAAAACAAATATTTACAATTGTTCAAAAAGCAAAGGAAACAGGTTCAATTAGAGTTGGAGCAAATGAAACAACAAAAATAATTGAGAGAGGACAAGCAAAACTTGTTCTTACAGCAACTGATGTAAATCCTCCTGAAATAGTGGCTCATTTTCCTGGTTTGTGTAAGGAAATGAAAGTAGTTTTTGCAAATATTGGAACAAGAGCTGAACTCGGTTCTTTGGCTGGAATAAAATCTACAACTGCAATTGCTGTTGTTGATGCTGGTTCTGGAAAAAAGGAACTTGAAAAATTGAAAGAAGAATTTTTTGCAGAAAAACCAAAAAAAGAGAAGGAGTAAATTTTTAGAAAATGGCAAAAAAAGCAAAAAAGACTGAAACAATTTCTGAGAGTATTCCTGGAATTGTTGAAGTTATTGTTGGAAATGCTTCTAATAAAGGTGGTGTTACACAAGTAAGAGTAAAAGTTTTGGCAGGAAGAGACGAGGGAAAAATAATTACAAGAAATGTAAAAGGACCTATAAAAGTTGGCGATTACTTAATGATGACAGAAACCGAATACGAAGCAAGAAAAATATTTAAGAAAAAACAAACAGGAGGTAGAAATTAAAATGGTAAATTGTAGTTTCTGCGGAAAAGAAATAAAAAAAGGTTCTGGAAAAGTATTTGTTAAAGACAATGGAACAATACTTCATTTCTGTTCAAGTAAATGTGAAAAAAACATGCTTAAATTGAAAAGAGATGCAAGAAAATTGAAATGGACAAAATCTTTTGTAAAAGGTGGAAAAGCAAATTTTTGAAATTTTCAAAAATATTTTTTCTAAACAATTTTACTAATATTTTAACCAGAAATTATTTTTAGCAATTCTTCTCCGTATTTCATTATTTTTGTTGGACCAAGTCCGTTTATTGAGAATAGTTCTGCTTTACTTGACGGTTTGTATTTTGCTAATTCTTCTATAGC
>JALTDM010000070.1 GCA_027074135.1 Bacteroidales bacterium | reverse complement strand
GCTATTACCATAATATCATTTGTATTAACATTTTTAAATGCAATAGGATATATACCCGGAAATTTGGTATTGCTTGTAATACCCTTTGCTATATTTATTTTTATAAATGAAGTTTTAACGTTTTCTAGAAGATCTTTGTCAAATATTGCTTATACAGTTTTAGGTTTATTTTATATTACCGTACCGTTTTCATTACTAAATTATTTGGTATTTCAAAGCAACGGAATGACTGAACCTGCATTAACAAATAAAGTTTCTTTTTATACAGATGATTTTCTTTTTTCACTAAAACCTTCCTCCGATGTTTTTTATCATCCTGAATACCTTATTTCTTTATTTGTTCTTATATGGATCTTCGACTCTTTTTCATATTTGTGGGGAGTAACAACAGGCAGACATTTACTTATACCTAAAATTTCTCCTAAAAAAACATGGGAAGGATTCTGGGGTGGAACACTAACAACCATTCTTACAGCATATATTTTTGCACATTATTTTAATTTTTTTAATACAACACAATGGCTAACCATCTCATTTATAGTAATCTTTTTCGGATTATTTGGTGATTTAAGCGAATCGTTAATAAAAAGATCATTACATATAAAAGACAGTGGGAATATAATTCCGGGACATGGCGGGCTTCTAGACAGATTTGATAGTTTTATTATGATAGTTCCTATTTATTATTTCTTTTTAGCAATTTCTATGTAATGAAAACCAAATCAGCTAAAATACATCGAGAAGGTTATAATTTTATTATAAAATTTATTTTTTTCGCTTTACTTTTTGATGTAGCTGTTATTTATGCTTTTCGAAATAACCAAATTATTTCAGTTATTTTAATTCTTATTACGTTTATTTTATTGGCAATTTTTTACAATTTTTTCAGAATACCACGAAGAATGCACAGGCACAACGAAAACTATATTTATTCCCCTGCAGACGGAAAAATTGTTGCAATAGAAAAAACACATGATGATAAATTCTTTAAGGGAGAAGCAAATTTTATCTCAATTTTCATGAGTATTACCGATGTTCATGTAAACTTTTCACCTATTTCAGGTAATGTAACTCGAAAAGAATATTATTCCGGTAAACATGTTGTTGCATTTAACCCTAAATCTTCCGAAAAAAATGAACGTGCTTGTCTTGTTATTGAAAATGAAAATAAAAAAATAATGGTTAGACAAGTAGCCGGATTTATTGCCAGACGAATAATAAATAACTGGGAAAAAGGTGATAAAATCCGCCAATTTGATGAACTCGGTATGATTAAACTAGGCTCAAGGGTTGACATTATTACACCTAACGACATAAAACTAAAAGTCAAACTTGGACAACAAGTTTATGCAAACGAAACTATCTTAGCAGAATTTATTTAATTTTCTGTAACTTGTTTTCCTTATTTCCCGTATATTGTATTAATTTTGTAATAAACTTAAAATTCAAATTATGAAAAAATTATTATATTTTATTTTACTGGCGTTCTTTACAAATATAGCATTCTCTCAAACAGGAACTGACTTTTGGCTAGCCCCACCTAATATTACAAATGATCATCACCCATCAGATTCAGATCAAGTTTATCTAAACATAACAGCCTTAGACTCAGCAGTTACAGTTGTAATAGAACAACCTGCCAACTCATCATTCTCTCCTATTACAGTTAATATTCCTGCCAATACATATCAACGGGTTTCTTTAGTTAATTATTGTTACATGTTGGAAACGAAACCTACGAATACAGTACTGAATACAGGACTACATATATATTCCGATCATCCTATTTCAGTATATTACGAATATGATAATTATAACAATCCGGATATACTTGCACTTAAAGGTGCAAATGCCTTAGGAACTGAATTTTATATACCACTACAAAATTATGCCCCATTTCACAATCATATATTTAATGACACAGCATATGCCTCTTTCGACATAGTGGCAACAGAAGATAGTACAACTGTTAGAATATATCCTACAAGAGATGTTAACGGACATTCAGGATTACAACAATTTACGGTAATGTTAAATAGAGGACAAACATATTCCTGCGCCTGGACAGGAGCAAATTATGACCAACCTTCAACACACCCTTATGGATCTGTTGTCCTTTCAGATAAACCTATTGCAATTTCAATAAAAGACGACTCAGACCATAATCCCTCAGGTGGATGTTATGATTTAATGGCAGACCAAATTGTACCAACAAATATTGTAGGCGATAATTATATTGTTGTAAAAGGACAATTAAACGGCGGTGAAAGTATTTTTGTTACAGCCATCGAAAATAACACAAAAGTCTATTTGAATGATAGTACTTCACCTACTGCAGTTTTGTTTGCGGGAGAAGAATATCGAATAAGTTTAGACGGATCTGGCCACGAAAGAACTTATGTACACCTTTCCAAACCTGCATATGTTACACATGTTACTGGTTTTGGATGTGAAGAAGGTATAGCTATTTTACCTCCTTTAAATTGTGCAGGTTCAAAAAGTGTTAGCTTCACAAGGTCAACAAATGAAGGCTTTTTCCTTACAATATTGATAAAAAACGGTTCTCAAAACGACTTTTCAGTATCACCACCAGATTTTACCATAGACGGCTCTCAATTCCAAGTAGTACCTGGAACAAACAACGAATGGGTTGCTGCAATTTTTGATCTAACCTCAGATGCAAATGTAGGACAAGCATATACAATTACAAACTCATCAAACATTTTTGCTCTCGGGCTTATTAACGGCGGACAAACATCAGGTTGCCGATACGGATATTTTTCAGAATTTGTAGCAGAAATTAATGTTGATGCAGGTCTCGACCAAACTATATGTGCAAATTCAGTAGCACATTTGCACGGTAGTGTTACAGGAGGTGTTACAACAGGTATCTGGACCACAAGCGGCACAGGTACATTCTCAGACCCGGAAGACTTAAATGCAACATATACACCTAGTTACACAGATATTCAAAACGGGCATGTAACACTGACTCTGACTTCTACAGGTGTTTGTTTCCCACATTCCGACCAAATGGAACTTTATTTTGACCCTGCACCAACCGTTGATGCAGGAAGCGATCAAACAGTTTGTGCAAACAATTCAGAAGTACATCTAAACGGGAATGTAACCGTAGCTCAAGGCGGCGTTTGGAGCGGTGGTAACGGAACATTTTCACCAAGTAATACCGACCTGAATGCAACTTATATTCCTTCTGCATCTGAAATTAGTGCAGGAACAGTTACATTAACCCTTACCACTACGGGGAATGGCTCATGTAATGCAGAAACGGACCAAATGACAATAACTATTACACCTGCGCCAACCGTTGACGCAGGTAGTGACCAATCTGTATGTTCAAACAACCCTGAAGTTACTCTTAACGGTTCAGTGACAGTTGCAACAGGTGGTCAGTGGACAGGTGGTTCAGGAAGCTTCAATCCGGGCAGCAATGCCCTAAGCACGGTTTATACACCTTCACAAGCAGAAATAAACAGTGGACAAGTTACTTTGGTACTTACATCTACAGGAAACGGAAATTGCTTGGCGGTAAGTGACTCTATGACAATAAACTTTACACCGACACCTACCGTTGAAGCTGGTCAGGACCAAGTGCTTTGTGCAAATAATTCCGACGCACAATTAAACGGTTCTGTTACCATAGCATCGGGAGGTCAATGGTCAGGTGGTTTAGGAACATTCACCCCTGACAACAATAATTTAACAGCAGTTTATCATCCGTCTTCTTCCGAAATTGCTTCAGGTCAAGTTATACTATTCCTAACATCTACGGGTAATGACAACTGTAATGCAGTTAAAGATAGTGTCACACTTCACTTTACAGAAGCTCCCACGGTAGATGCCGGTCCCGACCAAGTGGTTTGTGAAAATAATCCCAACGTGCAACTTGACGGGAATGTTACTGTCGCTTCCGATGGTACCTGGACAGGAGGAACAGGAACTTTTATACCTGACAACAACACC
>JALTDM010000069.1 GCA_027074135.1 Bacteroidales bacterium | reverse complement strand
CCAGACGCTGAGGTCTGGTTAGATGATGAGAATGTAATGGTCATGAATAATGGCGAGAAAAAGCATTTTGCCCCTGATGATATTTTTGAGCTTGAGAATGACGTTCAAATAAATTGGGATGGTATCAGTAAAGTAAGAGCGTGGAACAAAGCTGGTAAGCAAAGAGTTTATTTCACTTGTGTTGGTGTTCCAGATGGTGCACATAGAAGTGGTAAGGTGTTTATAGAATTGGTTAATGGGAGTTGGATGCCAAATATGAAATATCAATTAATGGTGTCTTTAGCTAGTCAACTTGATGATGTTGGAATATTTGATGCTGAAGAAGTAGCGGATAAATACAGAGAATTTTTAGATAGTTTTTAAAAAAGGATAAAATATGACAAGAGAAGGATACAAAAAACATAAATTAGTTATAGATTGGTTCTATATGCAAGAAAGTACAACTTGTGTATTAATAAAAGATAAAGAAAGCAACAGATGGTTAAGAACAAATTGTCCAACATTTTCAGAAAATGATGATTATCTTATCAATGACGAATATGTGGAGCTTAGAAAAGCAATTTACGAAGGTAAAACAGTTGAATGTGTTGCTTTAAATACAGGTAATTGGATACCAATTAATCTTAGTGGTACAGATGTTGTATTTAATGATCCAAACATGAAATTTACACGTTCTGTTGCTGCTTACAGAGTTAAGCCAGAAATAAAATACCCAGTATTTAAAAGAGATAATGCAATGGTTGTTAAGTTTATCAATGACCATACAATGGTGCCAGTATTTGTGTTTAATATTAGTGCTTTAAGAAAATGTTTTGGGCATCATATAGACATTAAAAAAGATATTTTAAACAGAGAAAGATATGGCGACATAAATCATACAAGATGGGAAGATGTTTTGTATGATGAAGAAACTGATTTATGGGACGGGCAACCTGTCTGGTGTATAGACAAAGATTTTGAAGCATTAAGATCATTAAAATTTTATGACGCAAAAAACAAATGTACTTTCAGTTA
>JALTDM010000068.1 GCA_027074135.1 Bacteroidales bacterium | reverse complement strand
TAATGAGAATAAAAAATAATAATGTGAACAGTTTTTGAAAAGATTTACAACATGCTTGTTGCTTGTTGCTTGTTGCTTGTTGCTTGTTGCTTGTTGCTTGTTGCTTGTTGCTTGTTGCTTGTTGCTTGTTGCTTGTTGCTTTAATTAATTTAGTATTCATACTTCAAAATTTTGTGTTGCAATTTCGTTAAAAAATTTTAACTGGCAAAATTTTTCTTGAAATTTTTGTAAAATTTGCTTTATGTTGTTTCGGGAATTTTTTTGTCGGGCAAATTTTATTGTGATTGAATAGCAAAATATGTTAATCACACTATATAATCATGCGAGAACTGAGAAACAAAAACTAAAAGTAAATTGTAAAAGACAACTTAGTAAAATAAAAAATGCTGCAGGAGGAAGGTCCCTGCAGCATTAGAAAACAACGCGCTATGAAGAAAGTTACTTACGGGCGGCTCTGTTATTATGAAACCCTTTTGGGTGATGATGTTCTCCCGAGATTACTTTTTTATCGAAATAGACCTTTTGTTCATCAGTTAGTAAACTTCTGATTTTTAATTGCATGTCAATGCGGCTTTTCATCAGATCTCCTCTTAAAGAATTGATTTCGTTAACGGTTTTGTCTATTTCTTTTTGGTTAGGGTTATCTTGAGTCATCAGTACTTTAAGATGAGCTCTTTTTTCTTTCAAGAGTGCTTGTTTTTGTGTTACTTCTTTCATGTGTTCAGTTCTCAGTTTCTTAATTTTGGTAATTTGCTCATCAGTCAAATTAGGAATACCTGAAAACTTTTCAATTTTTTCTTTGTCTGTGAGGTTTTTACCTTTGCAAGGACCTAAACCCATTCCGGGTTGGGCAAATGATATAGCACTAAAAAATAGTGTAAGAACTGCTGTGATTAAAATTTTCTTTTTCATGGCTTTAATTTTTTTTGTTTTGCTATTTAGACAGGGTTGAGATAAAAAGGTTTAAAATGAGTTTGTGAAAAAATGTTTTTCATTGCTAAAAAATTGTTACATTGCCTACGTGAAATAAAATTTATGGTGATATGAAAAATGAAATTAGGCAATTGGTATGGTCTTCTCTATTGCTGATAGTAGCAATAGTTTTTGCATTTTATTACTTTCAAAAACAAGGAAATATGGAAAAACAGGTAATTTGGAATTATCCCAAAGCGAAAAAAGTTGATGTTGTAGATAATTATTTCGGCACAAAAGTTCCAGATCCTTACAGGTGGATGGAGGACGAAAATTCTCCTGATGTTAAAAAGTGGATAAAAGAGGAAAATGAACTGACATTTGATTATTTGTCAAAAATTCCGTATCGTAAAAAGATAAAAAAACGGTTGGAAAAATTGTGGAATTATGAAAGGCAAAGCGTACCGTTTACCAAGGGTGATTTGACATTTTATTTTTACAATCCCGGCTTGCTTAATCAAAGCATATTGTATGTGCAAAAAGATGTAGAAGCGCCACGAGTTTTGATTGATCCGAATAAATTTTCCAAAGACGGTACAATTGCATTGTCCGGCATTGGAATATCAAAAGACGGTAAATACATTGCATATTCCATTTCCAAAGGTGGAAGTGACTGGAGGGAAATTTATGTGAAAGAAATTGAAACGGGAAAAATGTTGCCGGACACTATAAAATGGGCAAAATTCACTGGTATTAGCTGGGGCAAAGACGGATTTTATTACAGTGGTTATACGCCACCTGTAGATGGTAAGGAATTGACGATGAAAAACGAATATCACAAATTGTTTTATCACAAGTTGGGAACTCCGCAAAGCGAAGATGTTGTGGTAATGGAAAACAAGGAAGATCCTTACCGTATGTTTTATGCTTATGTAACAGATGATGCAAGGTTTTTGGTAATAACCGAAGAAGCCCGTAACAAAATGGGTAACCGTGTGTGGATAAAAGATTTGAAAAGAAATACCAAACCTGTTTTACTGAACAAAACATTTGATTATGAATATAGTGTGGTTGGAAATATCGGCACAAAACTTTTTGTTAAAACAAATGACGGAGCGGAAAATTACAAGTTAATGTCTGTTGATTTGAGAAACATGAATAATCCCGTTTGGTCGGAAGTGTTGCCTGAAACTAAAAATGTTTTCTTGTCTGCCGAAATTGCCGACCGCGACAAGTTGGTTGTAAAATATATGGTTGATGCAAGCGATAGGCTTTATATTTATGATGTGAAAGGGAAATTGATAAAAGAAATTAAGTTGCCAACACTCGGTTCTGTCGGAGGACCTAATACAGACCCTGAAAAATCGTATATGTATTATTCGTTCACTTCGTTTTTGTATCCTTCAGTTATTTACAAATATGATTTCAATAAAGATACAAGCATAGAAATTTTCAGACCAAAGATTGATTTTGATTTTGACGATTATGTTACCGAACAAGTATTTTACAAGAGCAAAGACGGAACAAAGATTCCGATGTTTATTGTGCACAAAAAAGACATAAAATTTAATGGCAACAATCCGGCGTGGTTGTATGGTTACGGTGGCTTCAATATCAGCCTTAAACCTTATTTCAGTCCTGCAAGGCTGGTGCTTTTTGAAAACGGTGTAGTGTTTGCTCTTGCCAATTTGCGAGGTGGAGGAGAATACGGTCGCAAATGGCACGAAGCCGGAATGAAACTAAATAAGCAAAATGTTTTTGATGATTTTATTTCAGCAGGTGAATATTTGATTAAGAAGGGATATACTTCTCCTCAAAAGCTCATTATCCACGGTGGTTCAAACGGTGGTTTACTTGTAGGTGCGGTTACAAACCAAAGACCTGATTTGTTTGCTGTTGCAATACCTTCGGTTGGTGTAATGGATATGCTCAGATTTCAAAAGTTTACTATCGGGTGGAACTGGGTAACGGATTACGGTTCAAGTGACGATTCTACTCAATTTGAGTACATCTATAAGTATTCACCTTTGCATAACATCAGAGAGGGAGTTGAATATCCTGCAGTGCTTGTTACAACGGCTGACCATGACGACAGGGTAGTGCCTGCCCATTCGTTCAAGTATATTGCTACGTTGCAAGAAAAATACAAAGGTAAAAACCCGGTATTGATAAGAATTGAAACAATGGCAGGACACGGAGCAGGTAAACCAGTTTCAAAAATTATTGAAGAGACTGCCGATATGTACGCTTTTGCATTTTATAATGTTGGGATAAAAGATGTGAAGTAAATATACTAATGGATTAATGAGTAAATTAGATAATTGAATGGCCCCGCTTGTGAAAGTGGGGCTATTTAATTTTTTCTTTGGCAACTCTGCAAATTATAAAAAAACTTACATTTGTTTTGAATTTTAAAACAACCGAGAAATGACAAAATTGAGTGTAAACATAAATAAAATTGCCACACTTAGAAATGCCCGTGGTGGAGATATACCCAATGTGGTAGAAGCTGCCATAAATGCCGAACGCTTTGGTGCAGATGGAATAACAGTCCATCCAAGACCGGACGAAAGACATATTAAATACAAAGATGTTTATGATTTGAAGAAAGTTATCACAACCGAATTTAATATTGAAGGCTATCCTTCCGAACGGTTTTTGAAATTGGTAACTGATGTGGTTCCTACACAAGTTACATTAGTTCCAGACCCGCCTGATGCACTTACTTCCGATCATGGTTGGGATGTTAAGGAACGTTTTGATTTTCTGAAAGATGTGATTGCTCAATTAAAGTCTTACGGAATACGGGTTTCTATTTTTATCAATGCTGAAACTTGGGTAGTTGAATATGCTGCAAAAGTAGGAACCGACAGGGTAGAGCTTTATACCGAACCGTATGCACGGATGTACGCAGAAGGCAAGCTGGAAGAAGCCGTAAAACCTTTTGTAGAAACTGCCAAAGCAGTAAAAGATGCAGGATTGGGACTAAATGCCGGACACGATTTAAACTTGCAAAATTTGAAATTCTTTCATCAAAATATACCGTTTTTAGATGAAGTGTCAATAGGTCACGCTTTG
>JALTDM010000067.1 GCA_027074135.1 Bacteroidales bacterium | reverse complement strand
TCCTATTTTGCGAAAATCCCACAAAGGTTCGGGCGATTGCAATATTGGAATCTCGATAAATGCAATGTATTCATTGGGCTTAAGTTGAATTTGTCCCGGCCCGGTCATGATCTCATTCATTGATAGGCGTTTAAACTCTCCTTTTTGCCGCGGGCCGATCAGCAACTCCGCATTTAAAACCGCAAGCACCGGTAACGTATCTCCCGCAGGAGAGGCATTGGCAATATTGCCGCCGATCGTACCCCGATTCTGAATTTGTGCGGCACCGATCAATTCGCAGGCGTGCACCAAAATCGGCAACAATTCTTTGAGTCCGGTGTGCCGAATTAAATCGCCGTAAGGAACCGCAGCTCCGATGCGAACCGTATCCGAATTTATTTCAATGAATTGGTGCAGTTCTGGTAACGCCGTTAAATCCACAATGTGCGTTGCCTTCTGCCATTTTTCTTTTTGTACCAACAAATCGGTTCCACCAGCCACAAACGTCCATGCAGCAGAACCTTGCTGCAATGCCGCATCCAACGCATCCAAATTTTCCGGACGTAATAGGGTAACCTCATTTTTCATAGGGCCAATCCTCTTCAAACTGGGTTTTAATTTTTTCGTGTTCAGCCAAATCTTTAACGGCTTCGACAATTTTTGTGTAGCCCGTACAACGGCATAAATTACCGGCCAACGCTTTTTCGACTTCACCTTCACTCACACCGTCCTTTTGCGGTTGCTCCTTTAAATAGGACACCGTCGAGACCACAAATCCGGACAGGCAAAAAGCACACTGCACGGCACCGTGTTCCAAATAAGCACGTTCAATGGTTGCGTAACCGGGCCATTGACGCAAACCTTCCAGCGTAACGATCTCATGCCCTTCGGCCTGGAAAGCCGGGATCAAACAGGAGTTTACCGTTTTGCCGTCAAACAGCACCGAACAAGCGCCGCACTCACCTTCGCCGCAGCCTTCTTTCACCGAAATCAATTGCAAATCGTCATGCAGCACATCCAATAAGCGTGCCTTGGGC
>JALTDM010000066.1 GCA_027074135.1 Bacteroidales bacterium | reverse complement strand
TAAAAAGGCAATTTATTGTAAATATTAGACAATAATAAATTTAGGACAACACAAAATACAGCTAAAACATCTTTTAAGAACAAACACAATAATTAAAAAAACCTTTGGTTTATAAAACACACAAAAATAACTACATTTGCACGCATAAATCAAATCGGAATGGACAACAACAGGAAACGAAATAAATGGTTATTGATAATTGAACCGTTGGTAATATTTTTCATCTTTGTGGCAGCATTTGAACTAGGCAAAAAAGTAGACCAGTACAATAATTCTGCAAGCCTGACAAAAGAATTTACCAATCTGTTATACCAATATAGTTCAAAGAACAAAATAGATGAAGTACTTGAAGCAATAAAAGACAAATATGTGGACAGCGTAAACATAGACAGTCTCCAAGAAAAAGCCATTCAACTACTTCTTAAAGACCTTGATCCGCATTCCGTATATATCCCTCCGGTAGAAGCTAAAGCCGAAAATGAAGAAATGTCCGGCAACTTTGAAGGAATAGGCATATACTTTAATGTACAAAATGACACTGTTGTCGTAGTTGGTGTAATTCCGGGCGGGCCTTCTGAAAAAAGCGGACTGTTGCCGGGTGATAAAATTATAATGGTGGACGACACATCAATTGTCGGCAAAAGTACCACTGAAATAATGAAAAGGATTAAAGGTCCAAAAGGCACGAAAGTAAAAATAACAGTTATAAAACCCATTACCAAAGACACGGTTTCTTACACTATAACTCGCGATGTAATTCCAATAAAAAGCGTAGATGTGTCTTTTAAAGTAAAGGATGATATAGGGTACATAAAAATCAGCCGTTTTGCTCAAAACACTTATTCGGAATTTGTAAAAGCAGTTAAAAAATTGCATTCTCAAGGAGTGCATAAACTCATCCTTGACCTTCGAGGTAATCCTGGCGGCTACATGCAAATTGCCATAAAAATAGCAGATGAATTTTTACCGGAAGGTAAAACAATTCTTTATATAAAAGGTTTACATCAGCCCAAAAC
>JALTDM010000065.1 GCA_027074135.1 Bacteroidales bacterium | reverse complement strand
GTAGTACTGTTTTTTATTGCATTTTTCTTTTTAATAAAAATTAAACCATACATTTTTTTCTTAGAAATAGCAGCTTTTTCAGTAATATTTATTTATTCGTTATTGAAAATTATAAAAAACAGGTTTTTCAGAGTTTTGTTGTTTCCTATAATTATTGTTGTTACATTTACTATTGCCAGTTGGGTTTATTTCAGTACTGCAAGTGCTGCCGGAGGGTTTTACACTTCTGTAAATGATATGATTGAAATGATGGTTGTTAAACAAAGAGATTTAACTCAAGAATATTATGGAGGGAATAATTTTAATATAGGTTATTTTGCTCCTACTATTCCGGGGATATTGTCAAAGTTTTTTCCTGCAACTATTGCAGGATTATTCAGACCTTTCTTGTGGGAGTCAAGGAGTGTTGTTATGCTTTTGAGTGGGATAGAAGATTTTCTTGTTTTATTATTTTCAGTTATTGTAGCTGTAAGATTTTTATTTTTGTCCTTGTTGAAAGGATTTAAAGCAATAAAATTTTTTATGGACCCATTCGTGGTATATTCTTTTGTGTATAGTTTACTTTTCGCCTTTGTTGTGGGATTAATTACTGCAAATTTCGGGGCTTTGGTGCGGTATAGAATCCCATTTACTCCATTTTATTTGTTAATGTTATTTATTTTGTATGAGAAACTACATTTGGCAAAAAAAGTAAGTGGCATATGAGAATTATTATTTAGTAAAATCTACTGTTTTTGTTTTTATTCTGATTTTATCATAAAAGTAATGCCATATGTAAAATATAGATACGGATAAGATAAACCCTACAATAATATCTATAACATAATGGTAGCGGCAATAAACTAAAGCAATAAATATTCCTATGGCAATAGGTAAAAATATTTTAAAGAGTTTTTTGTTGTAATAATAAGTACTTAACATTGTGGTGGTTACAATAGCGGAATGAAGACTTGGAAAAGCATCAAATTTGTTGGGTTCCAGGTAATTAATAAGTTCTCGTATGGGAATAGCAAAAATCACTCCGTTTAGGTGTTTAAAATGTTGCAATTGAATTAAGGTTTCATTAAATCTTGGTCCCATGGCTGGTATAAAAAAGTAAATTATGTATGATGTGTAATATGTTGTAAGATAGGTTGTTACAATTTTATCAAGTGTAAAATGTTTTTTCTTATTATATAGATAGATAAGAAGGAATAGAGGCATCGGAAAATAAAAAAGGTATAATAAATAAAGAATGTCTGTGAAAAATGGGTTGTGAAATTGCTCTATCCATATTGTTGGGTAGGTTCCAAGCAACTTAAAGTCAATATTATTTAATAAATTATCATATGTGTGAGGATTAAAATATGGTAAAATCATATAGAATGTTTCAAACATTGTAAAGAGAAAAATAACAGGATAAGAAAATAAAAAAATTTTTTTTGCTTTTGTAAGGTGGTTAGAATTTCTGAGAAATGCTGAAAAAAGTATTAATCCAATTAAAAATGTAAAAATTAATGAAGGTTGTGTTTTATAGGGGGAAACTTTGAATGCAGATAAATAAAAAAGAAAAATTATAAAAACAAAAAATATATTTAAGATGTCTATCAGACTGAATTTAAGATTTTTCATAATTCTTTTATGTAGGCTCGTCTGCGTATATGTTGTTCTTTATCAGGATACATTTCCCATAAGTTTAACGCCACTTTGTTATCTTCTAATTGATGGCTGCTTATGGCATATTTAACACCATATTTTAAATATGTTTTGTGCATTTCATAGTGAATGATTGCCGGTACGCCTTTTTTTTGATAATTGGGATGAACACCAATAAGTAACATTTCTGCCATATCATAGGTTTTCATGCTTTTCAATATATGATACCATCCGAAAGGTAACAGATGTCCATTAGCTTTTTGCATACCTTTAGAAAGTGAAGGTAGCGTTATTGCAAATGCAACAACATTTCCAGATTCATCTATAACAAGATTTACAAAATCGGGATTAATAAAGCTAAAATATTGTTTTATATAGTAATCAATTTGTTTGGGTGTTAATTCTATATATCCGTAAAGTACGGAAAATGCTTTATTCATTGTTTCAAACATTCCTTTTGCATAAGGGAGCAATTCTTTTGGTTTTCTTGCTTTAACAATGGTTAAATTATAACGATTAGTTACCCACTCAGCGTATTTCTTTACTTTATCAGGGATTTCTTGAGGAATTTTTATTTTGTATTGTATCCAATCAACATCTTTTTTATACCCCAGTTGTTCTAGGAAATTTGGATAATATGGATGATTATATATTGAAGCTATAGAAGACAATTGATTAAAACCTTCCACAAGCATACCTTCGTGGTCCATATCGGTAAATCCCATAGGACCGTGCACATGTGTCATGCCTTTTTCTTTTGCCCAATTTTCTACAGTAGTAAGTAATGCACGAGCAACATCTATATCTTCAATGAAATCAATCCAACCAAATCTTACACGTTTTTGGTTCCAAGTTTTATTTGATTTTTTATTAAGAATACCGGCAATTCTTCCCACTATTTCTCCATTTTTGTATGCTAACCAATATTCTGCATCGCAATATTCAAAAGCAGGATTTTTTCCCTTATCAAGAGTATTTAATTCGTCAAATTCCAGTAATGGCACCCAATATGGATTCCCTTTATAAATTTTGTGTGGAAATCTAATAAATTTTTTTAAGTCTTTTTTTGACTCGACTTTTTTTATTTCAATTTTTGACATGATTGTTAAATTCTATACCTAACTCTTTGCCTGTTTTATAAATTTGTTCAAGAGCGTAATCAATTTGAGCTATGGTATGAGTAGCCATCAAAGAAAATCTAATTAAAGTATCTTCAGGAGGTACTGCAGGTGTTACTACAGGGTTAACAAAAACACCTTTTTCTAATAATTTTTGAGTAAGCCAAAATGTTTTTTCATCGTGTCTGATGTAAATTGGTATAATAGGAGTTTCTGTATTTCCTATTTCAAATCCGTATTCACGGCATTTATTTAATGCAAATTCCGTATTTTCCCACAATTTTTTTATACGTTCAGGTTCTCTTATCATTATATCGACAGCTTTGGAGACTGCGGCTGCTGAAGCAGGAGTAATACTGGCACTAAAAATTAAAGATCGTGCATTGTGTCTTAAATAATCAATAGTATCTTCGTCACTTGCAATAAATCCCCCGATGGCTGCTAATGATTTACTAAATGTTCCCATTATTAAATCAATATCATCTGTCAAACCCATATGGTTAACTATACCTCGTCCCTCATCCCCGAAAACACCTATTGAATGAGCTTCATCTACCATCACTGTAGCATCGTATTTTTTTGCCAAATTAACGATTTCTGGTAAGTTTGAAATATCTCCTTCCATTGAAAATACTCCATCAACGACTATAAGCTTGATTGCAGATGGTGTGCATTTTTGTAATACCTTTTCTAAATGATCAATATCATTGTGTCTGAATTTTAATGTTTTACCAAAAGATAGTCTTGCACCTTCAATAATAGAAGCATGATCCAATTCATCTAATATAACAAAATCATTTCTACCTGCTACAGCCGGAATTACACCAAGGTTAACTTGAAATCCTGTACTAAATACCAAAGCATCATCTTTACCGACAAGATTTGCCAACTTTTTTTCAAGTTCTATATGAATATCCAGTGTACCGTTCAAAAATCTTGAACCTGCACACCCGCTACCGTATTTTTCCGTAGCTTTTATGGCTGCTTCTTTGATTTCAGGATGGTTTGTAAGTCCCAAATAACTATTGGATCCAAACATTAATACTTTTTTCCCGTTTATAATAACTTCTGTATCTTGTTCTGATTCAATCACCCTGAAAAACGGATAAAAACCTGATTTTCTAGCTTCTTTGGGGCGGGTGAATTTAGAAGTCCTTTCCCGTAGTAAATTCATCTGCGTGCTTTTAAATATCACCCGACAAAAGTAACAAAAAATTATTATAAGTTATATTTAATATTAAGAAAATTACATAGGGAATTTTATATACTTTTGTAAATTAAAATGAAAAAGTATCTGAAAATGATTGAAAAAAAAGATTTTAAAACCTATATTCTTTTACTTTCTGCTCCTGTTTTGTTGACATTATACCGTTATCATGGATATCCGGATTTTTTTTACAAAATTTTCGGTAACGGATATTCCGATGTAGATGCAAGATTGTGGCAGTTTGCCGTATTTTTCGTACTGATGTTCATTATTCCTTTTCTAACAATAAAATTCGGATTCAAGGAAAAGTTAAGTGATTACGGCTTTGGGTTGGGAAATGTCAAGGAAGGATTAAAATGGCTTTTAACTATTCCGCTTTTGGTTGTCCCAATTATTTATCTTTCATCGAAAATGCCTGATATTCGTGTTGAATATCCTATGGCAAAATCATTGCTTACCGATACTTCGCAATTACTTAAGTATGAGTTGACTTATGTTATTTTTTATTATATAGCATGGGAATTCTTTTTTCGTGGATTTCTGCTATTCGGATTAAAAGACCGTTTTGGCGAAATGAATGCTATTCTTATACAGACAATTTCGTCTTGCTTGGTACATATAGGTAAGCCCGAAGGTGAAATAATAGGTTCTATTGTTGTCGGAATTATTTTCGGTATAGTAGCACTCAGAACAAGAAGTATTTGGTATGTGTTTGCCATACACGCTTCAATAGGGGTGTTGACGGATTTATTTATAATTTATTATCCGTAAAAGTGTTATGATGAAAAAAGTATTGGTAACAGGGGCAAATGGTTTTATAGGCAGTAGTTTGGTGAAAAAGTTAAGACAACAAGACATTGAAGTTGTCGGACTTGTTCGTAAAACATCTGATTTGTCTTTTTTGGAAGGAGTGGATGTTGAACTTGTTTACGGTGATATTGCAAATAAGGATACCCTGGACAAGAATTGGTTTGAAGGGGTTGATGTTGTATTTCATGTTGCAGGATTGGCTGCGGATTGGGGACCTCTTGAAAAGTTCAAAAGAGTAAATTTTGAAGGAACAGTTAATGTTGCAAAATTGGCAAGTGGTGCAGTAGTTAAGCGGTTTGTATATATTAGTACAGTTGCGTTTCACGGTTTTGGCAGGACAAATATAAAAGAAACAGACCCGCCTGCAAAAAATCTTATTCCGTATGCGGCTACAAAATTGATGGCGGAAAATTGGCTTTGGGAATTCGCTAAAGAAATAAGTATGGAGATAACGGCAGTTCGGCCGGGAAATGTTTTTGGACCTAACGACAGGACTTTTATGTTTAAATATTTGAAAGAGATAGAAAAAGGCAAAGTGCCACAAATAAATCACGGTAAATCAAAAACTTGCCCGACTTTTATTCATAATTTGACAGATGCTATAATGCTGGTTTCGCACCATCCTTCTGCAGTTGGAGAAGCATTTATTGTTACCGACGGTCTTAATATTACTTGGAATGAGTTTAACAAAAAACTTACTGAAGCACTAGGGGTAGAGTTTAACCCGGTATCTATTCCTTACGGCGTGGCGATGGCTGCGGCAAAAATTTATTACGGCATACATTCATTATTGGGAATAAAAAAAGAGCCTTTTCTAACTCCGTACAGAATAAACAATGGTGGAAAGGACTACCATTTTTCAATAGATAAAATAAAAAATATTCTTGGATTTAAGCCTGCTTATGATTTGGATGCTGCCGTTAGAATGACAGTAGAGTGGTATAAAAAACATTATTATAAAAAATAAAAACGCTGCAAACTTTTGAAGTTGCAGCGTTAACTTTGACATTTATTTTCTGAATCACAAGCTCCAATAATCAAGTTTTTTAATCTTATTGCGGTAAATTCCTTTTACATCAACGAACAAAACTTTATCTGTTCCTATCCCTGCAAAGTATTCTTCTGATAGATTTACGTATTTTTCATGGTTAACGGCTAAAATTATGGCATCGTAATTATTTTTTATTTCATCTGCCATTTCTATGCCGTATTCATGCTTAACTTCTTCCTTGTCAGCAAAATAATCTACAATGTCAATATTTCTTACATTGTATGATAACAATTCGTTGTAAATATCAATAACTTTTGTATTTCTGATATCGGCAACATTTTCTTTGAAAGTGATACCCATTATCAATATGTTAGATTCAAGAAGGTTTACATTTTTCTGCAAAAGTTTCTTTGCGGTTTGTTTGGCAACATATCTACCCATTGAGTCATTTACAAAACGTCCGGCATCAATGATTTGCGGGTAATAGCCATATTCTTTTGCCTTGTATGACAGGTAATATGGATCTACGCCGATACAGTGTCCGCCTACAAGCCCCGGGAAGAACTTCAAGAAATTCCACTTTGTGCCGGCTGCTGCCAAAACATCATAAGTATTTATTCCCATTCTGTTGAAAATCAGGGAGAGTTCGTTCATCAGAGCAATGTTTACATCCCTTTGGGTGTTTTCTATAACCTTGGCGGCTTCGGCAGTTTTTATTGATGCAGCTTTGAAAATACCTGCTTCTACAATCAATTCGTATGTTTTTGCAATGTTGTCAAGCGCTTCGTCGTCGCAGCCCGATACTACTTTTTTGATTTTGGTGATGGTATGTTCTTTATCTCCAGGGTTTATTCTTTCAGGTGAGTATCCTACTTTAAAGTCTTGGCAAAATTTAAGTCCCGAATGTTTTTCCATTATCGGTACGCAATCTTCTTCTGTTGCGCCAGGATAAACTGTTGATTCAAATACCACATAATCTCCTTTTTTGAGGGCTTTACCTACTGTTTCGCTTGCTTTATACAATGGTGTGAGGTCGGGCCTGTTATGGTCGTCTATAGGAGTTGGCACGGTTACAATGAAAAAATGTGCTTTTTTTAAGTCATCAGGGTTTGCGGTAAATTCAATGTCTGCTCCTTCAAATTCAGATGCGTCCAATTCTTTGCTCGGGTCTATGTTTTTTTTCAGCAATTCAATTCTTTCGGGTTTTATGTCAAATCCTATTACTTTTATCTTTTTTGCAAATGCCAATGCAATGGGCAGTCCAACATAACCTAATCCGATTACTGCCAATGTTTTGTCTTTATTCTTTAAATCTTCGTATATCATAATCTGTCATTTTATTTTTTTACAAAAAGGATGATAATCACCTTTTAATCCTACCGGATTTGCATTTCTGATTTCGTAAACTGTGTTTATTGATGTAAATGCATCGTCAAGACCGAACCCTTCATTATTTAATATGTGTTTGTAACTGATTGTATGCAAATCTGTGAATCCTTCGCTAAATTCAATCTCTTTTCCGTTTACGGTTATTGAACGGTAAGTGCGTTTACCTTCGTTTCTTACATTTTCGGGAATATCCTCGTATTCAAGGCTCAAAAACCATCTTACATTTGCTCTTTTCAGCTTAAGGAAACCTGCATTTCGTTTATCGTCCTTGTAATGAATAATGTTTTGTTCCACATCGCCGAAAATCCAAGTAAGCATATCAAAAAAGTGTATCCCGATGTTTGTTGCTATCCCTCCTGACTTTGATTTGTCACCTTTCCAAGAAAAATGATACCATTGTCCGCGACTTGTGATGTAAGTCAAGTCAATATCATAAATTTTGTCGGGATTTTGGTCAACTTCTTTTTTTAGTTTAAGAATTGATTCGTGGTGGCGAAGTTGAAGTATAGTGTTTACTTTTCGTCCTGTTTCTTCTTCAATGGTTTTGAGTGCTTCTACATTCCACGGATTAAGCACTAAGGGTTTTTCACAAATGGCATGAGCATCACTGCGTAATGCAAACCTAATGTGTGAATCGTGCAAGTAATTCGGCGAGCAAATGCTTACATAATCAATCTTTTTCCCGAGGCGACGCAGTTTATCTATATGCCTGTCAAACCGTTCAAATTCCGTGAAAAAATCCATATCTGGGAAATAACTGTCTATAAATCCAACGCTATCGCATTTGTCTAATCCTGCCAACAGCAAGTTTCCTGTTTCTTTTATTGCCCTAACATGTCGAGGTGCAATATAACCGCCTATACCAATAAGAGCAAAATTCTTCATTATTAGTCTATTTTGTAAACATTACCGTTTTCAAGTTTGTATTTTTGTCCGCTTTCGGGACACACTGCCATACCGTTTTCATCAAATTCCAACTGATGACCGTATTCACTCATCCAACCTATTTGTTTGGCAGGCACTCCTACTACAAGTGAGTATGGTTTCACATCTTTGGTAACTACAGCACCTGCTCCAACAAAAGAGTATTCTCCCAAGGTAACTCCGCAAACTATTGTTGCATTGGCTCCTATTGTGGCACCTTTTTTTACAAGGGTAATTTCGTATTTATCGTGCCGTATTACTGCGCTTCTGGGATTATTTACATTGGTAAAAACCATTGAAGGTCCGAGAAAAACATCATCTTCGCAAATTACACCGGTATATACAGATACATTATTCTGAATTTTTACATTATTACCAAGTTTTACATTGTCGGCTACAAATACATTTTGTCCCAATATGCACCTTTCGCCTATTTCAGCCTTGGGCATCACATGGCAAAAGTGCCAAATTTTTGTGCCATTGCCTATTTTGGCACCTTCATCTATAACTGCAGTAGGGTGAACAAAGTATTCTTTATTTTCCATTTCAATTGTTTTTTAGAAATTCCAACACGGTTGAGGTTATATATTCCAATTGTTCATTGTCAAGCTCTGTGTGCATTGGCAAAGATAAAACAATTTTGCTTAATTTTTCGGATACTGGAAAGTCACCTTCTTTGTATCCGTAATAAGAGTAAGCCTTTTGCAGGTGGAGTGGTACGGGATAATAAACAGCACAAGGAATACCTTTTTCAAGTAGGTGATTTTTTAGTTTGTCCCTGTCGGAATTTATTATTTTTAGTGTGTATTGGTGATAAATGTGTTTACTTTTATTATAGATTGCGGGAGTAATAATTTTTTCACAATCTTTGAAAGCATTGTTGTAATATTCTGCTGCTTTCCTTCTGCTGTTGTTGTATTGGTCTAGGTATTTAAGTTTTACCTGCAAAATTGCCGCCTGTATGCTGTCGAGACGGGAATTTACACCGATAGTGTCGTGGTAATATCTTACTTTCATACCATGGTTTACAATAGACCTTAAAGTTTCGGCAAGTTTGTCGTCATTTGTAAAAATTGCACCGCCGTCACCAAAGCAACCGAGATTCTTTGAAGGGAAAAACGATGTTGCTCCGATATGTCCTATTGTGCCGAGTTTTTTTACGCTACTGTCTTCAAAATAATAATCACTGCCAAGAGCTTGTGCCGTGTCTTCTATTACATAAAGATTGTGCTTGTTTGCGATTTCCATTATTTTTTCCATTTCGGCAGCTTGACCAAACAAGTGAACGGGGATTATTGCTCTTGTTTTTTCTGTTATTTTTTCTTCAATTTTTGAGACATCAATGGTAAATGTATCATCGTAAACGTCTACAAAAACAGGCTTAAGTCCAAGGAGAGCAATTACTTCTACTGTAGCAACGAAAGTAAAAGGAGTGGTTATTACTTCATCACCGGGTTTCAGGTCTAATGCCATCAGAGCTACTTGCAAAGCATCTGTTCCGCTTGCGGCAGGAATTACGTGTTTTACTTGCAAATATTTTTCCAGGTCGGCAGTAAACTCTTTTACTTTGGGTCCATTTATAAACGCTGTGGATTCTATTACATCAAATATAGCTTTGTCTATTTCCGGTTTAATTTTTTTATACTGGGTTTTGAGGTCAACCATTGATATCTTTTTCATACCGTAAATTTTTGTTGCAAATGTAATTTAATTTTAGTCTGTTTTTCTTTTATTTTGTCAAAAAGATAGCGATTGTAAAATGAAAAAGGTTATTTTTAGCACCATAAAAACTGATAAGTTATGGCTAAAAAGATTTTATTATTGGGTGCCGGTTTGTCAACCAAGAGTTTGATTAAATATTTGTTGAATAATTCCGGTAAATATGATTGGAAAATTCGTATAGGTGACATTAACATAGATAATATTGTTCAAAAAACGGAAAAGCATCCCAATTCTGAAGCCTTTTTGTTTGATATAAATAACAATAAGCAACTTTATGAAGAGGTGTCAAAAGCTGACATAGTCGTGTCTATGATGCCTGCAAGGTTCCATCACCTTGTAGCTCGTGCTTGTATAGATAATAATAAAAATATGGTAACGGCTTCATATGTAAGCCCTGAAATAAAGGCAATGGAACAAGAAGCTAAAGATAAAGGCTTGCTTATACTCATGGAGATGGGGGTTGATCCGGGAATAGACCACATGTCGGCAATGGAAGTCATAAACAGACTGAAAAAAGAAAATTACAGGATAACATTGTTTAAGTCATTCACAGGCGGATTGGTTGCTCCAAAATATGATAACAATCCTTGGAATTATAAATTCACTTGGAATCCGCGTAATGTGGTACTTGCAGGTCAAGGTACTTCTATGTTTATCCGCAACGGCAGTTATAAATATATACCTTATTGTCAGGTGTTTAGGCGAACAGAGAGGGTTTTTGTTGATGAAGTTGGAGAATTTGAAGCTTATGCAAACCGTGATTCTCTGAAATACCGTGAAATCTACGGATTGGAAGATATTCCTACAATTTTCAGAGGAACACTTCGTCGCCCGGGTTTTTGTAAAGGATGGGATATTCTTGTTAGATTAGGTATGACAGATGATACCTATTTTATGGAAGGGCTTGAGAATATGACTTACCGTGAATTTACAAACTCGTTTTTGCCATATTCAAAAACTTTTTGTGTAGAAGAAAAAATAAGGAAAATGTTTGATTTAAGTGAAGATTCTCTTACATTATATAAATTAAGGTGGTTGGGTTTGTTTTCAAATGAAAAGATAGGTCTAAAAAAAGCATCTCCCGCACAAGTATTGCAACATTTGCTTATGAAAAAATGGAAACTTGACGAAGGCGACAAGGATATGATTGTAATGCAGCACCAATTTGAATTTGAAAAAGACGGCAAACGCCAACAAATACATTCTTCAATGGTTGTTTACGGAACAGATGAAGATACGGCAATGTCATTTACCGTAGGAACTCCTGTGGCAATAGGAACAAAACTTATCTTGACGGGAGAAATAAAAGAAACAGGTGTGAAAATTCCTGTTGTCGAATCGATTTACAAGCCTGTGTTAAATGAACTAAAGCAATATCGCATAAAATTTACTGAAAAATTAATACCACACGAAGAAATAACAGAACCGTTCTCTAAGTTATAAAACAGGACTTAAGAACAGTATAGATATGAAAAAAAGGGTAGCGGTAATTGATTTGGGTACAAATACTTGCAATTTGCTGATTGCAGATTGTGAAGAAGGCAAAATAAACCTTGTTCATACAGACCGCCAACCTGTAAAACTCGGATGTGAAGAAGGATTAAAAACAGGTATGGTATGTCCCGAGGCTATTCAAAGAACACTTGAGGGATTGCATCGTTACAAAAAAGCGGTAATTGATTTCTTTGTACCGAGAAACAACATAATTCTTGTTGCTACTGCTGCAGTAAGAGGGGCAACCAATAAGGAAAGTTTTATTCACAAAATAAAAGAAGAAACAGGGTTTGATGTTGCCGTAATAGACGGAGAAACGGAAGCCACTCTTATTTATTATGGTGCTAAATACGATGGTACGCTCGGTGATACACCTTCTTTGATAATGGATATTGGGGGCGGGAGTACGGAATTTATTATTGGTACTAACAAAGAAATATTGTGGCGGCACAGTTTTAAATTGGGTGTTTCTGCATTGCTTCAGGAAATAAAACCCGCCGACCCAATGAGGTGCAATGATATTAAAAGAACGGTTTCATACCTTACACGCAGGTTGGAGCCGCTTACCGGTGCGGTGGCAAAATATAAGCCTCACACACTTATAGGAACATCCGGAGCATTTAAAACACTTACAAATATTATTTTGATGCACTTGCACCAAATAGACAAACCAAAAAAATCACAGTATTACGAGGTTAGTAATTCCGATTTCAGAATTATTTACAGGGAATTGATGATTTCGAACCTTGAACAACGCCTTAAGATGAAAGGTATGGAACCCTACCGTGCCGAATTTATGCCTATGTCGGTTTTGTTTATTAAATTTGTAATGAAAAAGTACAAGTTGCAAACATTGATTCGTTCTTCATCGGGGATAAAAGAAGGGGCGGCATTGAAGTATTTTTGTGATGAAGAGGGTGAATAATTGGAAGGTAGTTTAAGGAAATCTAAGATTAAGCATTTATTTAGATTATTGCTTTTAATAGATTTCACCCACTTTAATCCTCACTCAATGGAGGAAACAATATTTCTCCCCTTGAGGGGTGACACATAGGGGTGATTAAAAAAGTTAAAAATATGAAATTGAAAACAAACATTCTTGTAATAGACGACGAACGAAGTATAAGAAATGTTCTGAAAGATATCCTTGAAAACGAAGGTTATAATGTAGATACAGCCGAAGATGGTGAACAAGGGCTTGAATTTTTTTCGAACAAGCCTTATGATGTAATCTTGTTGGATATCAAATTGCCACGTATTGACGGACACGAAGTGTTTGAAAAAATACATTCGCTTAATCCCGATATTCCGGTAATCATAATTTCAGGGCACGGAAATATAGAAACAGCCGTAAACTTTATCAAACAAGGTGCTTACGACTACCTGGAGAAACCTTTTGACAGGCTCGACCGCCTTATGATAA